>JBBSQD010000050.1:0-28618 GCA_038258185.1 Aggregatilineales bacterium
GTTATGATAGATCTGTTATCAGCTTTCTATCCATAAATCCCAGCATAAGGTTCAACTCATTGATGAAACAATTTAGCCTGATATTTCCCCTCTTATTGATGAGTTTGTTCATATCAGGTATAGAAGCACAACCAACTGAGCGTCCAGTCATCACGCCCCAGAATGCGGCACAGGTTGAGCTTTTATCGGTCATGGGTGCAGATCGCATCTTCGACATTGACTGGTCAGCTGATGGTCAGCATATTGCGGTTTTCAGTCAAAATCAGCTTGCTGTTTATGAAACTGATCATCTGGATAGCACTCCTCATATATTAAAAAATGACCCATGTGGGATATCGCAATACCCGTGCCGAGGGACAGTCGACTTTTCTGAAGACAGTCAAATGCTGGTCGTCGGTTCCGGATATTACATTGATACCTATGATGTGCCTCAGTCTACACACCTGGCGACTTACTTTTCCGAAATAGATACAAGTACCTTGCTCTATAGTCAAACGCACCAGCTTCTATTCTTCGGGGGCGGGCCAGCAAACAGTCGATTAATCGGGATACGTGACTTTGATGCCAGCAAGGCCTATGCGGATATTCAACCTCTCGGCTTTTGGGACAATCCTGATTTGCGTGGGGTTGAGTTCTATGATGGCATACCAAACAGTGTTTCCCTCAGTCCCGATGGGCAATTACTGACAATTGTCAACACAGAGCTGTTTAGTCAACCAGACTTACATATGGATACATATAAACCGAACATATCCACACTTTTGTTTGATATTCGGGCAATCATGAATTCAATCGATGAGGATGATTCGCGGTCTGTGTTAATACGTCCGACAGATGCTGAATTTCAGACCATTCTCGGCGGGAAAAGCGACAGGATGACCCGCGCAATTTTCAGCCCGGATGGTAGCTTGTTAGCAGCAGCTGGACTGGATGGGCAATTACAGATTTGGTCTATGCCCGATGGCGAATGGGTCAGCACTTTAGTGGGGCATTATTCAGCTGCCTGGGATGTGGCCTTTAGCCCAGATGGCAGCCATCTGGTAAGTGCTGGCGGCGATGGCACCATCCGCTTCTGGGATATAGAAAGTGGTCAGGAAGATTTGACTATTTCTGGTCTGAATGTTGCTATCACAGCGCTGGCTTTTAACCCTGAGGGGACACAGCTTGTGGCAGGCGGTTGGGATGGCAGCCTCTGGATGTTTGATACTTCTACTGGCGAAATGATCGAATCTCGCCCCAACATAGCGACTAACACCTGGGTAATCGCATTTAACGCCGATGGGACACGGTTTGCATTGGGCAATGATGACAATGAAGTCATCCTGTTTGATGTGATTGACGAAGCGCCATTCGTTAAAGTCAATCAGATTTTCCGTAATGATGAAGGGCCAGTTTACGCCCTTGCTTTTCATCCAGAAGGCACAAAACTCGCGTCGGGTGGCAGCGATGGCATCATCTACGAATGGGATTTCATCAGCGGTGAAACAACTGAAACCGACGCACCTTATATTCACAATGCCGTTTACGGGCTGGCTTACAGTCCTGATGGAACAAAATTAGGCTGTGCGATACAAAGCGGAGCGGGACTGGTCGAACACTTAAGATGCAGTACCAGAGGTAATGATAACGGCACCCTACCTTATAGTGTTGCTTTTAGCCCGGATGGTTCGCTATTTGCGTATGGCGATACCATCATCACAACAACCGGGGGTTCACCAGTAACGCTGCAAGCATGGCGCTATGGAAGTGATAGTTATTCAAGTGCCCGTAGCAAGTTAACATTTTCAGCCGATGGGTCTGTTCTGCTGAATGGGGCTACAGAGCACGCATCTTATGTATGGCGTCTTAATGATCTTGCTGGTGCAGTCACACCATTGGCGGGAGGCTTGTTAGCCCTTAGCCCGGATGGTTCGCTGATTGCCGGCAGAAACCTGATGATTGTTGACACTACAACTGGCGAGCCCCTGCTCTCATTAGGGCCCTCCCCGGACGATCTTAGCCGCGAGGAATTCAGTAGAAACCTGTCACGAGATGCGGTGTTCAGCCCGGATGGGCGACTCATTGTGACAGCAAATGTGGACGGTACAATCCGTTTCTGGGGTATTCCGGCAAATTAAGGTAAACGCACATCAAAGCTAAGATTTGGCAATTTATCTTCAGGATCATATAGAGTCACCCGGATTATATCGTCACCTGATTTTCTCGCGATCACTTTATAAATATCGGGTATGGTGGCAATGATCATTTCTGAAGAATCTGTAGGATTATAGAGCGCTAGTTCATTGTGTGTCGTTTTAATCAGCATTCGAGCCTTCTCTGGCAAAGGCAGCAACCATTCACTTGACAACTCACTGCTGCGAACGCCGTCATCATCGACAGTGAACAGACGGTTTTGGTTATACAGATAAGACGAGGTTAACCACTGCACATCTGCTGGGACACGTCCAACTATAGTCCCGTCATTTAAATCCATAATGACATATTCCGTGGGTTCAATTTGGATACCAAAATTCCGATCAGGGTCCTGATCAGTGTCCACCAGGGCGCTGTTACCCAATGCGATTAAGCCCCAATGTCCGTCCGGCGAGACTGGCCCCAGCGTTTCGACTTCACCAGTAAACAGATTGCGGCGTGTCCCGTTAAAGAAATTGTAGCGTACCACTACAGCACTTGGATAAGTCGCCCTATACAGCTGATCCCCACTTCCATCTGGGATGGGAATGCCATATTCACACAAAACACCGGTGTCATATACATTGACACGCCAGGTTTCAGCATCATAAAAACGAACATAACAGGGTCCTGGCGTTGGCCCATCCAGCATCACAGACCCCATAGCCTGAATACCCGGCGGGTCAAGAACAATCTCGGGTTGCATGCGTATCATACCAATTGCAAAAATCAGGCTTTCGACCTCTGTGACATCACCCACATAACGATTGCGTATTGACCATTCCGGCATAGCAGAGGCATTTACTACAAATCGCGTTGGTGTAAGCCACTCGCCAAATCCAATACTCTCGGACATGCTACCAGCCTGCCCCATATACCTGAAGGTTTGCGTTTCGATTTCATAGCTATAAAGACGATTGCTGTGAATCCCCCGACTATTACTGAATGGGCCTTGCAGAAGCAGATAACGGCCATCGGGCGAGATATCAGTTTCTCGGCCATAAAAATAACCGTTGAAGCCCCAACCAATTCGTTCTGGTAGAGCGGGACTGGTTTCCTCAGTAATCCAATTGCAGAGATAGGTATCCTTCCCCACAGGAACATAGACCCAGGGGTTATAAAAACTAAATTCTTCTGTATGACACGGGGCATCAATAGGATACATCCGTTCAGTTTCAGGATCAGCGATCCATACTTTATAAGTGTAATTATTTTCTGCGGGCTCTAAAAATATATAGGTGTGATCTGGTCGTTGGGCGATGTGTGGATAGGAGACTTCGGACGTATAATTGCCTAAGGTGTAGATTCTTGTCAGGTACTCAGAATATGGCAATGTAAACCAACCATCAGCCTGATAAATGGAAAGGGTACGATTGACGTTATCCACCACAGGCTGAACATCTAAGATCTCTACAGACTCATCAAATATCATGTCAGGCAGAGGCGGCGCGGCCTGTACCATCATTGAACCCGCCAAAGCGAAGAATAAAAACCCAATACCAATGTGTTTAATCATCACCCAATCACCGCGCAACCCTAAGCAATAAGATTTATTGTAAATGCTTTTCAATCTATAAATATTGACGACAGACTAAGCGTTGAGTGATCGTGGGCTATGGCGACTTTAGCATACAAGCGCATACAGTAATTCACTCACCAGAAACCCATCTTCGAGTAACAGGTTTCGGTGGATCGACTCCGCATATATAATGGTCATTATGAATATTTGATATACTTATGGTTAGTGTTTTAAAACAACCAAACTAAATAAACATAAACCAACGTAAGCTATGTTGAATACAGGCTAAAATCAATATATAGTCCATAACTAAGAATGGATTTAAGGATATGCCCACGTGACTTCTTCATTGATCGGGCAGAAGCTCGGCAAATATGAGATTACCGAACTGGTTGGCCGTGGCGGTATGGCAACCGTCTACAAAGGCTACCAGCGAGATATTGACCGCTATGTCGCCATTAAGGTTCTGCCGCCCCATCCCAACCTGGACGAGCAGTTTATTGAGCGCTGTCAGTTAGAAGCCCGCACGATTGCCCGTCTGCAGCACCCGCACATTTTGCCCGTGTTCGATTATGGCACCCAGGACAATATTCTGTATCTGGCAGTCGCCTATATTCGCGGTGGATCGCTCAGTGATCGCATTGATCAGGGGCAGATGCCGCTGCTGGATATTGAAAACCTGCTGAGGCAGGTCGCCACAGCGCTGGATTATGCCCACCGTCAGGGCGTGATTCACCGTGACATCAAACCGGATAATATCCTGCTGGATGGCGAAGGCAATGCGCTGCTGGCGGATTTTGGCATCGTCAAGCTGCTGGAAGAAGACTCACGGCTGACAGCAACCGGCGGCTTGATCGGCACACCGGCCTACATGGCACCGGAACAGGCCAAAGGTCAGAGCACTGTCGATGGCTTGGCGGATATTTATTCGCTCGGTATTGTCGTCTACGAGATGATTACCGGCCAGCAGCCTTATAGAGCCGATTCGCCATTGCAGGTGGCGTTGCAACATGTGACCGAACCCCCGCCACGCATCACCAACCAGCGCAGCGGTCTGCCGCCCGCCTTAGAGCGCGTGATGCTCAAAGTCATGGCGAAAGATCCGCAGGATCGCTACAAGACCGCAACCGAGTTTGCCCAGGAATTCAGCCGCGCCATCCGTCAGAGCGACCCGGGACTCTACGCGCCCGGTGAGAATGATGAGGAAGATGGCGACAACACGGTCATTCTGACCAGTCAGGACACCGCCCAGTTACGTGAAAAGGCGAATGCTACCCAGGCCAATATGGCCGGCCAAACAATGGTGACAGCCCCCCCCGCCAATAATTCTGTGCTGCTGATTGGCCTGGGGATTATGGGCTTGCTGGTGGTGGTGATTGTCGTGCTGTTGTTGTTTGTATTTTCCGGTAATGGCCTGGGCGGTATTTTCGTGGCGGACAACCCCACGCCAACCGATACCCCACCCACCCTGGCCCCAACGGAAATTCCCGAACCCAGTTTTGGCCGCCTGAGCTTTGGCACCAATGCTAACAATGGCGACACGGTTAATTTACGAGTCGAGGGATTGCGTCCCATCAGCAATGGTGGCGCGTATGTGGTCTGGTTGAGGAACAGCGCTTCTGAGGAAGTGATGACTTTAGGTCCTATCAGCCTGGACGCGCTGGGAAATGGCCTGCTCACCTATACGGATGCTGAAAATCGCGTCCTGCCCACCCTCTATAATCAGATCGTCATCACCCTCGAAGAATCCGCAGATGTCACAGAACCAGCTGGGCCAGTCGAATATACAGGTGGTGTCCCCATTGCCGCCAGCAACACACTGGCGCAGATTCTGGTGGAATCGGAAGATGGCATTAATGGCACCAGCCTGCTGGCAAGCGCTTTGCAGGAAGGCGAATTGGGGCGTCAGCATGCCGGTTTAGCGCAGAATTCGACCAATGTCGGCGGGATGCACACCCATGCCGAGCATACAATCAATATTCTTCTGGGCACAGAGACGGATTACAATGGGAATGGTCGGGGCGAAAACCCGGGCCGTAAACTGGGTGTGCTACATTTTCTGGATCTGATCGAAACCCATCTTGATGAGGCGGTCAATGCCCCGGAAGCGACCCGACGTTTGCAGACCGATGCTGAACTGATCCGCGTATGTGTCGAAAACGCTCGCATCTGGGTCGATGAAGCGGTTGAACTGGAAAAAATAATCGCAACCGCCGACACCGTTGAAGCAGTCGCCACCGAAAACGAAAACGCGGTGGCCGTCCTGGCGGCGATGGTGGCTGGTACTGACCTGAATGAAAACGGCATTATTGACCCGTTTGAAGGTGAATGTGGCCTCGATCAGATCGCGACCTACGGTGTGATCTGGGGTGGCATGGATATTGTAGAAGACACACTGGAATAATTCTTGATGACCTTAAAAATCAACCGTTGGCCGAGTGCGCCAAAACTGTGGACAGCCGCTATGCTATGGATGCTTTCCGTGCTGCTGCTGACCGCCTGTGCAGGCTCACCACCCACGCCGGATGATACGGTGAACAGCCGCACCGGGCCGACCAGTCTGCCGCCAGCCTGGGTACAATCCGCCGATGTGATTACGCTGGAGAATGTCCCTGAACTGCGTTATCTGGGTCGGCTGGACAGCACCAGTGAGCCGACCACCATTTTCGCGCATAGTCTTTCGCCGGATGGCACCCGCCTCGCCGGCTTGGACAACGAGCAGTTGATGGTCTGGGATTTGATCAGCGGCGAAACGATCTTTGGCACAGCCCGCAGTAGCGCGACCCATGTATTTTTCTCGCCGGATAAAACCGAAGTTTACAGCCTCACGCCGCAGGGTGTCGTCACCATTTATAATGCCAACGACGGCACTACCCAGAATACTTTTGATGCAATCGACAACTTTGATGATGTCTCAGCCTTTTATGCTGAAGATGGCTGGATGGCCTTCGGCAATTTACGCGGACAGGTCAAAATCTGGGATCCGCTGGAACGCACCGCTTTAGCCACCATTGACGCGCACAGCCTGCGCGTGACCGCCCTGGCTTTCTCCGATGATGGCCGTTTGCTGGCGACAGCCGGTGAGGATGGTCAGGTCAAGGTGTGGAACTGGCAGGAACGCGAAGTGCTCAATACACTGCCGGATAATCAGAGTGTATCCATCCTGAGCTTTGCGCCGGATAACAGCCAACTGGCGGTCGGCACACGGCAGAATACCCGTCTGTGGTCATTGGCGGATAGTGCTCTGGAGCGGGTGATTGATACCGGCCCCGGCGGGGTCGAACTGCTGGCCTATTCACCCGATGGCCGTTTTCTGGTCAGTGGCGGCACCCCTAAGGATATGTCTGTCTGGGATCCGACCAGTGGCGGAATAGTCGCCCGTCTGCCGGATATTGGCCGGGATCGTGTCTCGATGGCCTTTTCGCCGGATGGCAATCTGTTGCTGACGGCGGTTCTCGGTGGTCGCGCCACATTATGGAACATGACAACCATCACCAGCAGCACCGTTAACCGCGCGGATTTAAGCACTGAGGGCTTAGTCTATGATGTGGACTGGAGCAGTGATAACCGGCTGCTCACCATTTTTGGGACAACCGGCGGTGTGTACATCTGGGGGATTGGCGCGGAAGGCCAGAGTTAAAATTCAGAGCAGGCTGGCGGCCTGCTCTGTGAAAAGCGTGTGCTGATTACTCTGCTTCAGGCTGCTCGGCATCTTCGGGACGGGCTTTCCATACATCTTTGGCGATATCAATATATAACTGACCATCCAGATGATCAATTTCATGCTGGAAGACCCGCGCCAGCCAATCCTGCGCCTTGATGCGAATCGGCTTACCGTGACGATCCAGCCCCTTGATAATCACCGCCTCATGACGGTCAACCGTGCCGTAGTAACCTGGTATCGACAGGCAGGCTTCCACCCCCTCGACCAGATTTTTACTGGGCTTTATAATCTCCGGATTGGCGATGACATACAACACCCCGGCCTGATCGCCATATTCTTCACGGCTATCCTCATCGTCTGGCAGGCGCACAATGATCAAACGCTGGCTGACAGCGACCTGTGGAGCCGCCAGACCGACACCCGGCGCATCCAGCAAAGTTTCCACCATATCATCCACCAGTTTCTGAAACCGGCTGTCAAAGCTGATGACCTTATGGGCTTTTTTACGTAAAATTGGGTTATCCGGCTGGATAATTTCAAGAACTGCCATTATTTCGCTCACTATGTACTAAACAAACAGTGGTGATCGTTCACCATTTTCGGCATATATCGCCATTATACCGAACCTGATCACCATTTTCCGAGCCCTGTTTATACCATTTTCGGTATAAGCGAATCAGTCATTGCGCACCCGTGGGATACGCGGTGGACGCGCACCACCGCGCAGGGGTGGCGGTGGCGGATTAACCGGAGTCGGGTTGGGCGGTGGCGGGTTAAACGGAGCCTGCTGCACAGGCGGCTGAGGCTCTGGCTGTGGCGGATTAACAGTCTGCATGCGTTCGTGATAGACATCAATATATTCGGCAATTTCGCGGCGCTGCTGGCGCAACTGCTCATCTTTTGCGCGCCCCAGGACACCCGCGCGCCGGTTGGAAATCTCCTCCTGCACGCGGTCAGGCTGATAGACCTTCTCAAATACTTTGCTCTGACCTCTATCATCACCCACCAGCGACACGCGCACATCGCCGCGGTCAAACAGCGTATTAAACACACCACGCTTATCCGAAACGACGTTATCCACCTGCGACAACAGGACACGATCATTCTCATTTTGCAGGAATAGAGGTCGCCGATGAATCAGGCTGATGGTGCTGTCCGACAGGATATAAATGTCATTACGCCAATCCCAGTCCGCGCCATACAGCCAGATGCCGCCGATCAGCATCACGAAAAAGCCGCCAATCGACTCCACTGAACCCAAAAATGCCGATTCGATTGAAGCCACACCCACGCCAATAACGATTAACCCAACCAGCACCATAAGCAGCGGGAAGATAATGTGCCCGAACCACACCGACAGATGCTTGCGATAGACGATGTCGCCATTGGCTAATTCGCTGCGGGTGCTCAATAATCCCAGTGTCGACTGCGCCTTTTCCGGGCTGGTCGGCTCTTTTTTGATGTTTGAATTATTCTGCTTATCCGGATCTAAAAAGCGGTCAATTTCCTCGCGGATGGCATCACGATTGCGGTCTTTCACCGAACGCTGGTAATTTTCCTTATCGTTCAGCAGCAGCTTCTGAATGCGATCAGGATGCGGGATAAACTCCAGATTCATATTGCCGGACGAACCCGCCGTTTTAATATCCACCGTGCCATACTGAAATGAGCGTGCCATCACATCCCCTGATGGAATATGCACATTGACCTCATGCACACTGCTGAGGGGCACTTCGCTCACATTCGACTCAAATTTCCACAGCACATTCTCGACATGAATCACACGCTGATCGGTGATGATAATGGCATCGTCCTGCCACTCGACATACATATAAATGACCCACCCCACCGGAATCACAACCCCGATTGCCATCAGCACAAAGGCAATCAATGTGCCGTTAAAGAAAATCAACGCGAGCATCATGAGAATCAAACCGAACAAAATCGGTATAAAAGCCAGTCGGATAAATGACCACGGGTGGCGCAATTGAATGAGCAGCACCTTCTCACCGGGTCGCTGTCCTTTGAAAAGCGGACGCGCCAGTTCCGGCTGAGGGATATACTGCGACACCA
The DNA here is from genome assembly GCA_038258185.1 of Aggregatilineales bacterium. Lineage (GTDB taxonomy): Bacteria > Chloroflexota > Anaerolineae > Aggregatilineales > Phototrophicaceae > JAIOHN01. Next base: position 9,429 of record JBBSQD010000050.1, read on the forward strand.
GATTCAGCTTGATCTGCGGGTGCAACAGCAGCAATTCTTCGAAACGCTGCCGCGCTAGAAACAACAGTACGACACTCTCGACCACACGCAGCGAGCGATTTTCCGCAATCTCTCGGAAGAGCGCCGCCTCACCGATAAACTGATACGGCTTGACTTCGCCGACCTGATATTCCGTACCATCCGTCCCGATCTGCGTCAGAAAAGCCCGCCCCTGCACAATCAGATACATACCGTTCAGCGGCTGCCCCTGCCGAAAGATTGATGTGTTAGGCGGCACCTGAAACATCTCAAATACCTCTGCAACCAATTCAAGCTGTTCCGCAGGCAGGTTTTTGAAAATGGGCAGGTTTTTAATGTGGGCGAGGATAAATTGATCAGCCATAAATCACCATCATGAGAGACTTTTTTCTATTGTACCGTACTTTTAATCGAGCGCATGCCACCTATAATATCCTATTTCTATACTATATTTTTATGTATTATTCTGATGTTTCGCTCATGAAAATTTTTAATTTCGTGCTATAATGCAAGATAAATTAAAGAATTAATAAGATCATTATGTCTATCATTAAAACGCTATGGCATATTCTGGTTCAACCTTCTCCTCAGATTCATGAACCGGCACTGCGCAGGCGGTCTCAATTACTGGCATCGCTCATCGTCGCCATTATCCCACTTGGGTCCCTCGTCGCGCTTACGCCGTTTATACTGGGGAAGAAACCCACCCTTTTATACGTCGATCATTTATTCAACGTGGCCGCGATCTGTTTCCTCATCATAGCCTATGTCCTTAACCGTCGTGGTCATTTTTGGCACGCAGCCTGGTTTGCGCTCATCTCAATGTGTGTGGTTGTGCTGGTCAGCAGTCTTTTAGATATCGAGCATGAAAGCCTCGGCTTGCTGATTTATCTGGCAATGCCGATCCTGTTCAGCAGTATGCTGCTGTCAATACGCTTCACCATGTTTTTGTCCGCGTTTTTTGTAGCCCTTATGATTCTGATCGCGCTGATTGTTGACCCTGTTTATATTGATCAGATACCGGTTATTTATATGGCTATGGTTGCATTGATGGTCATTTTAATTGTGCGCCATCGTGACCGCGTTGAAGAAGACCGGCGCGAAACTCTGGAGGCCAGCGAAGAACGCTTCCGCAGCATCTTTACCCACGCCCCCATCGGTATGGCTGTGCTGGATCGTCTGCAACGCTTTATCCGCGTTAACGAGCAGATGTCGCTTCTACTGGGTTACAGTGCCACTGAATTCAGCACGCTGAGTTTAAAGCAAATCCTGCATCCCGAAGACAGTCATTATCAGTATTTCGAAATCCCCCAAACCATGCACCAGAATGAATCCCGCTGTGTGACCAGAGATGGCAACTTTATCTGGGCCAGCATCACACTGGAAGAAATCAATAATCCGATTATCAATGGTGCGCTGCTGATGCTGGAAGATGTCACCCAGCGCAGGCACATGCAGGAGCAGGCGCAAAACACCGAGCTCATGGCGCTTGAGCTTCAGAAACAGCGTGAACTGGGCGAATTCAAGTCGCAGTTTATCTCCGCGGTATCCCATGAATTCCGCACCCCACTGGCGGCTATCCTGGCCTCGACCAGTATGCTGCAACGCTATTATGATCGTATCGAGCCGGAAAAGCGCGGAGACTATCTGGAGCGCATTAAAGCCCAGGTCAGTTACATGACAGAAATGGTCGATAATCTCACTGAGATCAGCCGCAATGACGCCGGGCAGATCAAACTCAATCCGGAGCCGATCAATCTCCAGGCGTTTTGCAAGACTTTAATCGACGAACTGCGCTTTGAGCTGGAAAAGCGACATGCCTTCAACTTTGTGGTCGAAGGCAACTTTGAAAATCTGCTGATTGACACTTATCTGCTGCGGCATATCCTCATCAATTTACTGACGAATGCCATCAAATATACCCCGCATGGCGGTCGTATCACGTTTCAACTGACGCACAATGAGCCTGATGTCCAATTCGATGTCATTGATGAGGGCATCGGCATCTCACCAGAAAATCAGGCACGGCTGTTCGAACCGTTCTACCGCGGTAAAAATGTCGGCCAGATCAAAGGCACCGGGCTGGGACTGGCTATCGCCAGTGATTATGTCGTGATGCACGGTGGCAGCCTGCAAGTCCAGAGCGAAATGGGCAAAGGCACCCGTTTTACAGTCAAACTGCCCCTTAGGGCTGTACCAGTTTCCATAGACTATTAATGATTTTGCGATCCTTCATCGCCCAGCTATACAGCAGCATGGTCAGCAGGAACATCAGGATAATAAAGTGCATTGTCCAGTCCAGCGGCCTTTGCGGGATAAGCACGGGTGGTGGCGCGACAAAATCCAGCAGATCCGGCGCGATGTAAAAACCGAGCAGCGTCATCAGCATCAACAGAAAACCCAGGATCGCCACCCCCCGGCGCTGCACAAAAGTCCACGGCTGGAAAATATCAATACCATGTACATTCCAGAAGATCAGAATGCCGAACAAGGTCACAAACAGCGATAAACAACTGCGGGCGTTGTCCGTATCGCGGCCACTGGCGAAATACATCACGGTATACAGGATAGTAATCATTACCGAGCCGATGACCGCCCCGGTGACAATATAATCCAGCACATCACGCCGGAATTTGTACATCGGTGCCGGGCGTAAAAGCTTAAATGCCACCAGAGTCGCCACCATATTGACCGTGCCAAACGTCACCCAGTTAATCTGAATCGGCGTGACGGCAAAAGGCAGACCCATAAAGCTGACATAAATAAACAGCAGCACGTTATAAAATGTCTTCACCAGAAACAGTTTGATCGTCCCGAAAATGGTCTGGGTGATTTCCTTGCCCTCAGCAAACGCCAGCGGCAAGGTGGACATAGCATTGTTCAGCAGAATAATGTCGCCAATGTCCTTGGTAATGGCCGCGCCATCATTCATCACCACCGCCAGGTCGGCCTCTTTCAGCGCCGGTACATCATTCACACCATCACCAACCATCGCCACATACTCGCCGCGCTGACGCAGCGCCGCGATAATGCCGCGTTTGGTGTCCGGCTCAATGCGGGCGAAAATCGTCCCTTCGACAGCGGCAGCCGCAAATTCCTGTTCACTCATGCGTTTAAGCTGATCGCCCGTATACGCATGGGTGTTATCCATTCCGGCTTCAGTGGCAATCGACGTGACGGTTTCCAGATTATCGCCGGAGATAACTTTCAGGCGCACATTCTGGGCGCGAAAGGCGTTTAACGTCTCGCGAATATCATCACGAATCTGATCACTCAGGACGATTAAAGCCAGCGGCTCCGGGTCACCACTTAACGTATTATCCTCAAGTGCTTCATTGCTGCGGGCAAAAACCAGCACGCGCAAGCCTTCGGCAGACAGTCGCTCCGTCTCCGTCAGAATGCCATCGCCGTTAGGCTGGCCGAGTATGCGTTCCGGTGCGCCGAGCATCATGGTCACGTCCGGCAGAATCACCGCGCCCCATTTTCGCGCCGAGCTGAAGGGGATTTCGCGCACCTTGCTGAGCGTGGTTTCGGGTGTATCCGCCTGCACAAAGCGCGAAATGGCCTGAGCCGTGCCATTCATATTTGCCAGATTATCGGTATATATTCGTAAACACTCGCGGACTTCTGTCTCGGACAGGCCATTGAGCGGACGAATCTCGGTGACAGACAGTTTATTCTGGGTCATGGTGCCGGTTTTATCGAAACACAGCACAGTGACATTCGCCAGTGATTCCACCGCATTGACGCGGCGAATCAGCGTCTGATGGCGTGTGATGCTGATCGCCCCCAGACTCAGCGAGATAATCACGATCAGCACCAGGCCGTATGGCACAATGCTGGTCACAAACACCACCGAATTTTTGACTTTTTCCAGTGTGTCCAGCCCCTTAAGCGTGTCCGACAGATAGAGCATCGGCGCGAAAATGACCATCAGCATAATACAGATTTGTACAATACCATTGATGCGCTCCTGAGTCGGAGTCAGGCTTTTGCTGTATTTGCTGGCGGTGGTCGAGAGTTGATTGAGGGTGCTGTCCTTGCCGACTTTGGTCACCTGCATCAGGCCCGTGCCGGCAATGCAGAAAGCGCCGGAATGCAGCGGGTCATCTTCTGTTTTGTAAATCGAGTCGGATTCGCCGGTCAGGTGCGACTCGTCCATTTCCAGCGCGTCACTTTCCAGTACGATGCCATCCACCACCAGCCGGTCACCCGGCACCACAGGCAGAATATCATCCTTGACGATGCTGTGAACTGGAATCGGCACCAGTTGACCATCACGCCAGATCGGGATATCGCGCTCCTGTTGGGCCGCCAGTCGATCAAGACGACGCTTGGCGATCACTTCCTGAATGGTGCCGACCAGCGCATTACTGACGACGCTGAAGCCGGAGAAAAACGCGACCGCATACTGCTCAAAGGCGATAATAACCCCCAGCAGCGGAAACAACACAATATTGAATACGTTGAAAATGTTATCCCGGAAGATATCCCAATACGTGCGGCCTACCTGTGCGCGGTAAGCGTTGGTTTCTCCACGTGCTACGCGCTGGGCGACTTCAGCGGCACTAAGCCCTTGTTGCTGCTGTTTCTGCATCACTGCCACATTGTTCTCCTAAAAATCCGGTCTGATCGCTTCTATCTCTTTATACGCATTGAGGTATGCCGCTGGTTTCAAAGCGCAATCCAGAGAGAAGCCCGATTCGGCAAGTTTCCGACCTGTGTGTTAACACAAACAGGTTAGGGCAACCCGTTGATTATCTGCTGTAGAGTAAATTATTCTGATACTTTGTGACAACTCGAAATCACTATGCGGAAATCGTCGTATCAAGATAAGCGAGAATGATCTGTTCTTCGGAAACGCCACGTGCAGCAAGGGCATCCGCGAGCGGCTTATTGTTATAATCCAGCTCAATCAAAATTTTTTCATCCTGAAGACGCGCTACCAACACGGTGCCAATAATGCGTTTTCCACGTACATTGGCAATATCAACGACTGTATATAGCTGCTCGGCTTCATTTTCGGTTAGGTAACTATAGGCGTTCAGCCCCTGACCCGCATATTTCTGCATTTCTTCAGCGAGAATTTGTTTTAGATTTCCGGTATCCATTTGATAATTCCCTCGTGAACGTTCCAGGCCTTTAATTTCGATAAGCACGAGCTGCGCATCATATCTTTGAGCTTTAACATCAATATACAAACGACGGTTTGTATCATTGCTTGTGCCAATTGAAATATATTCCTGCTCTTTGATAATAGACCATCCCGCTTTCTTGAGGCTGCGAAGAATAACGGAATGATAACGATCTTCATTAGGCATAAGTTGATTTAACCGGCAACGATAAGGATCATGAACATATCTACAATTATACCGTGAAAGAAAGCCGCAGAACTGCGCAATCATGCAGGGTTAAGTAACCGCCTGCTTAGAATAGTGAATCACAGCATACCTAAATTTTAACCCAAATACGTAGAGGTAGTTCCGAAGTTTTGTGATTATAATTGTGAAACTTAACACGATCCCCTGCATCAGGCACAATCGCGCCACGGGGATGCCGTTCTGACCAAACAAGGGAGCCAGTCAGTTGAAGTTGAATCGCTTTGGAATACTCGCCATTGTTTTTATCCTGCTGATCGCAGTTATCCTGATTGTGATTACGCTGCTGGTGCCAGAGAATACTAATCCAGCTTTTGCCGCTGCGATTGAGTTCGTTAATGCCGCCGGGACTGGCGATGAAGATGATGCCGTTAAGAATCTCAGCCCGGAGTTGCAGACTTATATCGCTGAAAATTGCCCGGATGGCCTCGTCTCGGCCTGCATCGAGTCGTATGCGCCGGACGAATGGGGCGACTTCCGCAGCGTTGTGTTCCGCCGCGCCACGCCGGATGGTGACAAAGCCTGGGATGTCGATCTGATCGGCACCTATGAAACCGGTGTCGGGGCCAGCGGCGTCTGTGTCTATAATCGGGTTGAGCAGGCCGCTGATGGCAACTGGTACGTCACCAAATGGGCGGGCTTTATCCATTGTGCCGAGGCAGCTTCACGCGATATGGAAAGCAATCCCGACACGCCCAATCGTGCACCCTAAAACGATCTCAGGGGCTAGTCAGCGTCACAGTAGGCAGCGGAGGGTCCGTTAACACCCCCTGACTACTGGCCGCCAGCAGGATCAGCAGCAGGATTAAGCCCAGCGCGATGATTACGGCCAGCACACGCCAGTCGAGTCGCCAATCAACGGGTGCAGTCTGCCGCTTGAGACTCCCAGAACGCGGTTGCAACTGCGCATTTTCCAGCAACCAGCGCTGCATCAACTGGGCGCTGATACGAATCGCACTCTGCTGCTGAGTGATAATCTCGCGGTAATCCAGACTGCGAATGACCGCGTGGATGGCCGTCGCGTCCAGCGGGTAATCGGTTTCGACCAGCCATGCAGCCAGTCGATCCGTATCAATCGGCCTGAGCGGATCGTCGTACAGCAGTTGGCTGATCGCGGTTAACAGCAGCTTTTCATTGTCGGTCAGCCCATCCCACACAGCCTGCAATTCATCCGTGCTCTGCGCGTAGATCGCAGGAATGAGACTTTTTACATCCTCCAACTGAATATAGTTCTGTGGCGATTGATCTTCCCAAAAGCGATACAGATGAAAAGCGGTTCGCTGTAACCACTGCGGCTGGCCGCCAGTCAGTTGATAGACTTCGGCGGCTCCGGCATCGACCACGGTGTATAAGTCACGCACCGGCTCATGCAGCAGAGCAGCACTTTCCGGCGGTTTCAGATGCAACAAGCGCTGTACCTGCGTTAAATCAACGAGCGGCTGCATGTGAGGGATGTCTAATTCGCGCTCTTCGCTGAGGGTCATGACCAGCTTCAACTGGGGATGGTCATCCAGCAAATGTTGAAGATAGCCAAAAAAGTCCTGTTTAATCTTCCCACCATTGACAGCATCCAGCAGCAGATCGGCATCATCGACCAGCCACACCAGTTGCCGCTGCGGACGTATCACCTGCCACACACCCGGCAGCCACACTTCATACAGCCACGCCCGCAGATCCGTTTCTTCGTCCGGCCACTCAGGCAGACGGCTAAGAGTCAGATCACGCTGCGTCAGAACACGCAGACTGCCCTGCACCGCGAGTCTGAAAAAATCAGTTTCGCTTTTTAGGGACTGGGTGCGCAGGGGGAAATACACCCCGATGAAGCTCTCATCAAAAACGGACTCACAGTGTTGCAGAAAAGCCGTTTTGCCATTCAAACGCCGCCCCTGATAGAGCAGCGCTTTGTTGCCATGCGGGTCGCGCAGATACTGATGCAAACGCGCAAACGCAGGCTTACGCCCTGTAAACGGTGCCAATCCCAGGTCAGAGTCGGGCAGCGGCTGATAAGGATTGATCAGATCATCCATGACACAACAGGCTTTCTAATGGGTACGATGCGCTTCAGCGCAGGAAAAGCAGGCAGAATTTGAGTGACGAGTTTATTCAAACGGGTTGTTTCCCAAAAGTGTATCAATTTCTGCCGATTCAGCAACTTGCGGGGCGATTAGACCAAAAGGCTGGTGTATAATTTCCCTGATCAATTCACACAATACAGTAAGTTACTCAACAAGGATGTCAGATGATTGAAACACCTCGTGCGCTGGCACTGGTCGGGATGCCAGGGGCCGGAAAAACGCTGTGCGCCCAACACCTGGAGGCCAAAGGTTTTGCCCATTTTCGATTTGGCAGCATCGTTGTCGATGAAGTACATGCGCGTGGGCTGGAACTGAAGCCGGAAAATGAACGTCTGGTGCGTGAGGAAATCCGCCGCAACGAAGGCATTAATGCCATTGCCCATCGGGCGCTGCCCCATCTGATCCAAGCGCTGGACGACCATCCCTGTCTGGTGATCGACGGGCTGTATGGCTTTGGCGAGTATAAGCTGCTGCGCTCAGAACTCCACAGCGATATGGTGGTCATTGCGATTGTCAGCCCGCGCAAGCTGCGCTATCAACGGCTGGCCTCACGTCCGGAACGTCCGTTGACCCCGCAGGAAGCCGAACTCCGCGACTTCAGCGAGATCGAAATGCTGGAAAAAGGCGGCCCCATCGCCATTGCCGATTACACCCTGGTCAATGACAAAACCCCCGACGACCTGCTCAACGCGCTGGACAACCTGACCGACAAACTCCAGTTTTACCCCTGATATGGATATTCAGACCGCGCTGCAAACCGCAAAAGAACAGTTTGCCACTGTGTCCGACTCGGCCAGCCTGGACGCACAGCTTTTACTGTGCGAAATCCTCAAGGTGGATCGCTCCTATATTCTGGCGCATACCGAGCAAATTTTGAGCGCGGAACAGGAAAGCCAGTTTATCGACCTGTGCCAACGTCGCGCCAGTGGTGAGCCAATGGCCTATATTCTGGGTCGCCGCGCGTTTTATGACCGTGATTTCGCGGTTGCGCCGGGGGTACTCATTCCGCGTCCAGAAACCGAACTGCTGCTGGAACAGGCGTTAGAATTTGTGCGTGAAAAAACCGACGCGCGCGTGGTCGATGTGGGCACAGGCAGCGGCGCGTTAGCGGTCACGCTGGCGGCGAATTGTCCGCAGGCGACTGTTTATGCAGTGGATGTCAGCCGCGCGGCGTTAATGATGGCCCGGTATAACGCTTATCTGCATGAAGCCGATATTACCTTTTACGAAGGTGATCTGCTGCACCCACTGATCGAGCGCAATATTCAGGTGGATGTCGTGATGGCTAATCTGCCCTATATCGCCACCGACGAACTGGCAGATCTGGAAGTCAGCCGCTACGAGCCACGACTGGCGCTGGATGGCGGTGATGACGGACTCGACAGTATCCGGCGCTTGCTGGCTGATGTGCCACAGGTGTGTGCGGTTGGCTCACTGGTGTTACTGGAGATCGGCGCGGATCAGGGGCAGGCGGTGCTGCAACTGGCAAAGACCACACTCCAGCCACAGAGCGCTGAACTGTTTCAGGATTATGCCGGGTTGGATCGCATCGTGCGCGTGCTGCTCTAAAACAAACAGGAGCGCCAAGTAACATACAATGGCGCTCCTGTCAGATATTCCGAGGAATGACTTCTGTATTTAAGCTTTGGCCTTAATGATATCGTAAAGTTCACGCGTCTCACGAGATGGGCCAATCCCCAATGTGTCCCGCAAAATTGTTTCCAAAGCCTGATATTGCATAACCGCATCATTGACTTGATCCATATTCAGATAAATCGTCATGATTTCGCGGTGTATATCTTCGCGTTCTGGCGTTTCACGGATACTTCTAGCGAAAAAGCCTAGTGACTTGTCTAATTCCTGACGACGTTTGTACAAACGTCCCATGCTGATCAGTGCCTGAGCGTATAGCTGGCGCAGATGATCGCGGCGGTCATTTGCCCAATCCATGTGGACAGTTTGCAAAAATGGCGCTTTGTACAGCTCAATAGCCAGCGAAAGCATCTTTTCTTCCTGCTCGTCACTGCTGGCGATCATCGCTTTTTCAATGGCTTCCTGGAAATCGGCCACATCATAATGACGAATCACCTTATCACTGGGCATATAGAAACCGCCACTGTACTGGGTTAATTCATAATTCCTGGCTCCGCCTACTTTCATGCTAATACGCTCACTAATTTTGCGTTTTGTCACATGAAATACGTTAGTGGCTTCTTTTACGTTAAGGTCAGGCCAAAAAGTTTCGAAAATTTCGTCACGGGTCACCAGTGGATGATCCATGAAATAGAAGAAGAGGTTGCGCGGCAGAGCGCCGTCCCAGTTGGAAATGGATTGGCCGTTTACGATGGCATAACCGCGCCCCAGTGAGTAGACTTCGAGCTGTGGGCGAGGCAGTTTTTCGACGGTAAACATCACATCATCTTTGCGGTTTTCAGTACCCAAAACCACTGCATCACCATTTTCGATGAGCTCATACCACGGCTGATAATTCAAGCGCCGTGAGCTGACAGCCAGCTGGACATGCGCTGGTAATGCCTTGACCATAGCTTTGATAAACGCACGTGTTTCGCCATTTAAGGGGCCACGATCAAATTCGTCGATAAATAAGACTGTGGGTTCGTTGCTGTATAAACCTAAGTCAACCGCCAGCGCTTCACCCATCGCTTCGGGTTTATCGGTCGACAATGCATCGCGTGTGCTTTTGCCAAAGCCACTCAGCACATCATCAAATTCTTCTACCATATCACCTAACCATGAGGCAAGGCTTGTCTTATCTTCCTTAATGCGGTAATACAGTAAGCCACTATCCAGATTCACCAGAAAATGAGTCAGAAAGAGGTTTCGATAAGTTGTCCATGGATAGAGTAGGACAACTTTTTTATCAGCAATTTTCTGGTTAAATTTATCAACCGTAATGTTTGTGATATTTTCAGAGATCATGTTCAACCCTTCCCCGTGGCATACTTATAACCCAAACGGGATCATTTTACTTTATCATTATAGCATCAAATATGAAATTAGAAGTGTTAATCTCTTAATAATAACACGTTCTCTAAATTTTAAGTATATCCAATTGCTAACCACAGGGCTACACTAAATGAGGTCGAATTTCCAAACTTTAATTAGCAACTTTTTTCCTTATTATGTCTTTTCTTTACAAATTTTGCTAACCCATTTTACCCAACGGAGTACTACTTTGTCTACATTGAAATGGATTGATGGTACGCAGTTGAAGTTTTTAAATGTGACGCGATTCGTTTCGATTATTACCCTAATTGGGATTGTTGTCATATTTTGGTTCCCAATTGGGGGGCGCTCCATTAATAGAGCCGATTGGATCGGCCTGTTAAACCTTTTTATTCCGCTTATTGTGTTACGGATTTTGCTGGCAAAAAAGTTCCTCACCCCGTCACCGTTGTGGTGGGTAATTGCTGTCTTTTTTGTGCTGGCAGGACTCAATATTTACTTCGCTCCTTACACACAGGGGTTCGCACTGCTAGCGCGACCGATCATGGGTGTGTTAATTATTTACGTGCTGACCGAGATTGGTCAATCGACCGGAACGCTCAAACATATCACACGCTTCACAATCTGGTTTTGCATCGCTATGGGCATTCTGGCACTCCTCCTCACCCAATGGAATGAGAAATCGATTCCGTTTAACTTCATCCTCGATCTGATTCCTAAGCTCAGGACTCTGCCCGGTTTTGAGGGCGGCTTTAATGCCAATGAATTAGCTGGTGCATTGTGTTGGGCACTGCCATTTTGTGCAGCGATTGCCATCCAGCGCTGGCGAGATAAAGTACCGGCTTACAGCGTGACGATTGCCTTTGTGCTCCTGCTGCTGGCACTCCTTTTCGGCCAGAGTCGTACCGCAATGGTTGGGATTCTGGTTGCACTGGCCTTGTTAATCAGCCTGCTGATTCCGCGCGGTAAATGGCGCAACCGGGCCTGGATAGGTTGGGGGCTGCTGCTTGTCTTGCAACTGTTCCTGATTTTTAATCCGGCCCAACGGGAATTGCTGGATGATCGGGATGAAGTGAGCTTCCGCGCACGGTTGTATATGTGGCAAAGTGGTCTGGATATTTTACAGGACTATCCATTTACAGGCGTCGGCATGAACATGTACCGTACCGGCACCATCCGCCAGCAATACCCGGTACAAGGGTATGAAAATCGGGTTCTGCCACACATCCATAATGAAGTCATGCAGATCGCTGTGGATATGGGTATACCGGGCATTCTCGTCTTTTTAGGCATCTACGCCACGGTTGCTTATATGGTTTATTATTGCTGGCGTTATGGGGATAGCAGTGAACGGGCGGTCAGCCTGGGAGCGCTCAGTGGATTATTGGCGCACGCCATCTTCGGGCTGGCAGATGCGATTCCACTGTGGGATCGCTTCGCCTTTATCTACTGGTATATGCTGGGGCTGATCAGCGTGCAATATACATTAGTGGTGGCTCAACGTAAGTAATTTCTAAGTTAATGGATAATCCAAACTAAAATCTATGTAACCTCTGTGGTGTAAAGGTATTCATGAAATTGGTTGAATAAGTTTACGCCATCACAAACCGTTGAAAGCCAAATCACTTGTCCCTTAGTTTATTCTTTATAAGGGACACAGCGACTCAGCTTATTAAATTTATCTGCGCGCGGCGATTTTCTGCTGACCAGAATGCTGGGCGTGTTCCAATAGATGATCAATGGTCGGGCGTGGGCGTACTACAAACGCCATCTGATAAGCAAACATCCCCCCCATAACGCGATTGAGCAGGCCGTTAATCGTTAGCAGCAGGCGTGCCAGAGCATTATCCCCCACCGCCAGTGGATAGGGAGCTGGAATACCTTTGACTTCCAGAATATCGTAGCCCGTCGCTCGTAGTGTACGTTTCAGGCTGGCAAAGGTAAATAGGCGGCGATGATCGCGATCGAGAATGCCCTTCTTCCCATAATTGAACTGACCCAGCAGCAGCATGGCGCGCACCACAAAAAACGCCACATTACCCGTGGTAATGATGACCGTCGGTGGATTGCGGTAGGCATAGCGACTACGCAACCGCAGCAGAAATTCTTCCGGGTCATGGATATGCTCGATAATGTCCAGCATAAGTACCAGATCAACGTCGATATCTTCCTGTGCCAGATCGTATGTTTCCACTTCGCATTCAATCGCACGCATGGAGTAGATCTCTGTCATCGGGTGAATATAACGATCCATCGAAATAACTTTGGCGCCCTGATCGTGCAGGGCTTTGGTCATATAACCCGGCCCACTGCCTATGTCCAACACGGTCATGCCAGGTCGCACCCGATCCAGCGCGAACTGATGGGAGCTGGCATAGCCCAGCTTGAGCGTATAATATTCATTGGTTTGGTCATAATCGAAGCGTCGGTCATAAAGCAGGCCCATCGGGGACAGCCGTGAACGCAGGGTCGAGAACAGAATCAGCAGACCATAGTACCAGCCATTAACGTGCGAAATCTCATCGCCATAATATGTAGGTATGGAAATCTCGTGGATACGTTGGCCCGTATTAATCATCTGAATCAGGATATCAGTATCGAAATCAAAGTAATTGGCGTTGAAGGCAAAAGGCACACGGCGCAACGCCATAGTGCTGTAAGCACGATAACCAGTATGAAATTCCGCAAGCTGACTACCGAGCAAGCGATTCTGAATAAACGTCAATACCTGATTACCCAACCACTTGTAAAGCGGCATCTTTCCACGCAGAGCCTGCATGCGGTCAATCATGCGCGAACCAAGCACCACATCCGCCTTGTCTTCGAGGATTGGGCGAATCATCTCATCCAGTAGCTCCGGCGCATACTGGCCATCTCCATGCAGCAACACCACCGCATCAAATCCGTGCTCAATGGCATAATGATAGCCGAGCTTCTGGTTGCCACCATAGCCCTGATTAACCGGGCTATACAGGGCGTGAATACGACGATGTGGATTGCGTTCCATATAATCCGCTACGCGTTCAAAAGTCTGGTCAGCCGATTGATCATCGATCACCAGCACTTCAGATTCGTAAGTGTTGCTTTCCCAGACGTTTGCAGGGATACGGTTCAGCACACTTTCAATAAAGGCTTCGGCATTATAGCTGACGATAAAGATAAGAATAAGTGCTCTGTCCTGCATGTTATTTTCCCTCTAATTCGTCTTGTAAACGCGCGGCGATCCATACGCCAGTCTCAACCTGCTTGAATTCCATGTCGCTCATATATTGATCGAGTTCCGGGTCGGCAGCGCGGTGATCACCAATGATGACCAGTGGCTGTACACGCTGCCAGAACTCAAGCTGCGTTTCGCCACGTGCTCTGGCGCCATTTTCAACCGTATCCCGATAGCTCAGAAAATTAGGATAATCGAGAAGATAGTAATAATCATCTACATCCCCCATCACGACCGTGTCTGAGGGGACATTTTCGAGCACATAAGTATGAACCGGTAATATAGTCACTGGATGGCTAAATTCAAACGGCTGAAAATCACCCGTAAACAGGGTACTGTTAAATATCAGTGTCACGACAGCCAGTGCCAGACCGAAATAGATACGTCCGAGTGTAGGTTGGCCTTCTGATCTCAGACCCCGTGTAATAAGCCCGGCAGTTCCAATGGCCAATAAAGGCCAGATGTGAGCTGTGTAATGTGTAAATGGGCCAAAACCAGCAAAATACAATCCTAGCATCCAGGTGGCAGTCAGCACCAAAAAGTGGAGATCTTCCCGGCGATAACGACGCGCAGCCGCCAGCATGCTAACTACCAGCAGCAACATCTCCAGCGGTCGTTTCAGTATGAAGCGCACATAACGCGCTAACTCCCGACTCATTTCCAGTGGGGCGTAATAAGCCGAGGGAATAGAGAAATATGCAGTGGGGTCAGGGGCTATATGGACCAGAATATAGATCACACCTGCAATTAAGCCCCCCAGCGCGAAATACACCGGGCCAGTGTTCAGCACTAATCGCCGATTACTGATGACTTCTTGTATATATTCAATCGCGTTCCACACGGTCAGCGCTACAATATAGAGTATACCCAGCACATGGAATTCAACTGATATCACCAGCCCCACACCCGTTGCAAAATGCAACCAGCGTGATCGTCTACGCACAGCATGGATATGAAGCAGCAGAACGAGGCTATAGGCCAGCATACCGGGCGCGTCCATCCGTATCACATAACTGTAGAACGGGCTGGTACTGATAAGGCCAAACATCAGCGCGACCACACCTGCCACCCGGCTTTCCCACCATTTATACGCCACCGCATACATGACTCCGGCGGTTAGCAGGCTGATGAGAATCATCAACACACGGCCACCAAACAGCGACACCCCGACTAGCTTCATCCAGACCACAAGCAGATAGATGCCGTAACCTGTACCACTGCCCGCGATGACGTTAGTACTCGTGTCCAGCCGCCACATATACGGCGTCAGTTCACCGCGCATGATATAGTTTTGACTAATATTCAGATAGTAGTTCTCATCTAAATGAATCCAGGTTGGGGCTGCACTGAGGATTTTGATAATTAGGCCCAGGGCGAGAATCACCGCGACAAGATAGTACGCAATACGCAACGATTTATTCACTGATTTCAGACATATTAGATGAACAATATTCTACATTGGACAAACACTCTTAAGCCATTGTATAACGGACTGAGTGCTGGAATGCTTGAGAAACTGGCCTACCCTGCTGTCATTTCTGAGGGCTTGACTCTACACTTTGGGGAGGCTGTATCGTATGAGCATGAACCGAAATGAACTGCTTTCAATCAGCACTTTCGCCAGCCAAGTCAAACTCTCTTTAAAAGCATTGAGACTTTAGATCCACTAGGGATCATAAAGCCAGTACATCGCAATCAATAAGCTCACAGAACCCCTTTCTTTATGTTTACGGGGTTTGTTCATATAAGCCATTGTGTATTGCCTGAAAATAACAAATTTCTAAGCCAGGTTTGTAAAATGTCAATATTTATGAACTTCGTTTTTCATGCTATATTGTATGTAGTATATTGAGCTATAATCAACCGTCAATTATAATTTAAGTTTTTTCGCGGTAGGTTAAAGTAGCTGAAAAAATACAATAACACGGGGCAATAAATTTTGACTATCACAGCCCATAAAAATATTCAGCCACGTCTAGAGATCCCTACAGGTCATCCTTTTCTACGTTATTCTGGTCTTATTCCTCTTATTGCATTCCTCTACCTAAACGGGTTTAGGTTTAATTACGAATTTACAATTACAGATACCCTGGTGTGGTTAACCTGTCTGGTGGTCTATCTTATCGGTGGGGTACTGGCTGGAGCAAGGCAAAAAGGCCAATGGCTGAGTTATAGTCATCTGGCAGTCATGGTCATCTGGCTTATCCAGGGCTTAGAATCTGCCTTAGCGTTGATACTGATTGGCGGGGCATTAAGCCTACCTGTTTATATGGCGCTTCAACCCAGATCCGAGCGCAGTTCCTTCAAAATCATACGGCATTGGCTGAATGAGATGCTCACGCGCTCAGCCATTAATGGACTCCCACTTTTATTAGCAGCAGGCCTTTATCGATTGGTCAATGGCACCTTGCCGGTCACCAATTTTGAGATTGAGGCCTTTCCGCCTTTAGCACTGGCGTTAATCATGGGAATCATCGCGACCCATGTGCTGAGCTATCTCATCATCGGTCAGCCAGAGCAGGCGGTGTTAGCCAACTGGCAGAGCATTTTCCAGGAACTACTGGTTATCTTCCTGATTGTGGCTCTGCCGATTATCTATTATCAAACCGGGTCAGGGGTTTTTATCATTGTGATGAGCCTCGTTTTGATTCAGGCCATCCGCTACAGTCAGATCGAAAATTATCGTGACACCCTTACGCGGCGTGTGCAGGAACTTTCGCTGCTGAACAATATCGCACAGTCCACATCCGCCAATCTGGTGCTGGACGATGTGCTCAGGAATATCCATCGTCAGGTTAATCAACTGGTCGATGCTTCAGTGTTTTATATTGCTCTGTATGATGAGCACCAGCATATGCTGGATTTTAAGCTGGTGATGGCTGGCGATGTGTCTGTCAAATGGTCACCCCGCAAGCTGACTGAAGGTCCGGTCGAGTATGTGATCCGGCATAAAGAGCCATTGATGGTCACCGCGGATAATCGTTTGCAGGTGCGCGAACTGGGTGACCTGACTCACTCTGCCCGTTATCTGACATTTGTCGGTGTGCCTCTGTTAGCCGGTGATAAAGCGATTGGCATTATGACCGTCCTCAGTGACAAAAGTGCGGTTGCCTTCAGCCCGGAGGACATCAAAATCCTTCAGACTATTGCCAGTCAAACTGGTTTGGCCGTGCGTAATGCTCTGCTGTACAGCGAAAGTACCCGTTTATCGCACAATCTGGCGCACATTAATCAATCTGCGCAGCGTGTCCTCTTCAATCCTGACCTTCAGAATGCGCTGCAGGCTGCCTGCGAAACAGCGACTTATATTACAGGGATGGGCAAAGTCGCCATTTTCCTGCTGGATGCGCAAAAGCGGCATCTTGTCCTGTCGTATTCTAAGGGACTGACTGAAGAACATGAGCAGTATTATCGCGAACGCCCGTTGGATATCGCCAGATATCACAACGGCCCATTGATTGTCACCCAGGCGCGGGATAAACCGGAATATGCTGAAGCGGCTCAGATGGGCCAGTATCACTCTCAGGTAGATATGCCGCTGCATTCTGGCAAATTCATTCAAGGGGTTATCAGCATTTATTATGATCAGCCATTACGGTATCCCCAGTCTGAGCTGGATTTGCTGGAAATGCTGGCCGCACAGATTACCGCGATGCTGGACAATACTGAAGTGTTCCGTGTGCTGGAACAACACGCTTTTGAGATGGCTCAACTGGTACACCTGTCACGCATCTCCAACGCTGATATGGAGCTGGCCACCGTCGGCCAGAATATTGCCGAAATCTTATTAGATATCATGAATATCGATTCAATTATGATTACGCTGGTTGAGGAAGACAAGCGACTGCGCGTACTGTCCAGTGCGAGTAGCGATTCCCGGCCATTACAGTACAGCCCTTATCGGCTGGCGCATATCCCGGAGATTGAATGGCTTTTCATCGAGTATGGCCCCGATCAGCGCGAATATCATGCACAGAGTGACGCGCTATCACCGGAAATTCAGCAGTTTATGACGCAGAACGCCTTTCAATCCATCGCCATTCTCCCACTCATTGCGGATAGCGATCTGATGGGGGCTATCCTGATGGGAAGCCGTAAACAGCGTTCGATTGCCTCGCGTGAATGGCAGTTTATGGAAACCGTAACCAATCAGGTCGCCACGCAGCTTAAAAATGTCCAGGTTTATGAGGAAACTCAGCAGAGCTTGAAACAGGGTATGGAGCAAATCGCCCTGATCGAAGATATTGCCAAGCAGGTTTCCAGCTCATTGGACTTCAACGAAATCATTTATCATGTGCTGGAAGCGGCGGTTAAAGTCACCCAGGCAGATATCGTGTCGCTATCCTTACTGACTGAGGGCGATGATTTTTACGTCATTGAGCAATATTATAACGATGGCACGTCCAGACGCCGCGCCACTCATCAGCATAGTGAACACGGGGTTATCGGCGAAGTCATGCGCACCAAACAGGCTGTTGTCATCCATGACAACAGCCAGATCAGCTATTATGTCAGCGACTTCCCCGGTGAGTATCATTCTTCGCTGGCGGTGCCGCTCATTAAAGAAGATGTAGCTATCGGTGTATTAAATGTTGAAAGCCGCGCCCGCGATTTTTTCAATGATGAGCAGGCCAGCTTTCTCAAAAGTCTGGCCGGTCACGCTGTCATCAGTATTGAGAATGCGCATTTCCTGGAGGAGCGCCAATACGAGATTGATATGCTCACCAGTCTGCGGATGATGGCGCTGTGGCTGGCAAGCGCTAACGCGACCAATTCCGTCGCCGAGGCCATCCAGGAAACCGCCATCAACATGATGCAGGGACAGGATGCGGCTTTATTCGCCTATGACCCGGATACCGATCGTCTGACGCAACTGGCGAATTTCTGGCATGAACCCCGTGAAGAAAGCAGCGCCGATTATCGCTTTGCATACACGGCCAGCCTCGAAGCGGCACGGCATGGCAGGCTGGAACTGGTGGCTGACACGGAGCATTACCCGGCCTTAGATGGCATTGTGCCTGATCATGATAGTGCGGTTGCCGCGCCCATCCAGCGTTACAACCGTGTCCAATGGGTGCTGTATCTGACTTTTCAGGACAAGCGCATCCTGCAGGATCGTGACCTGAATACCATCGAACTGCTCGTGAGTCAGGCGGCTGGTCATCTTGAAAATGCGACCCTGCACGAGCAGATCCGCGCGGGTCGTGACCAGATGCGCACCATTCTCGACTCGACACGTGACGGCATGATTTTGCTGGATCGCGATGTACGTCTGGTAGAAACCAATGTCTCCGCACAACGCTTGCTGGGCATTAATCTGGAAGAACACGTAACCGAATATTTTCCCGACATGCTGCTGCAATCCGTAGAGGACAGCAGCGAAACGGGTTACTCCAATGATGAAATCCAGAAAATGGCGCGTATCCTCAAGCTCCAACCCGACATCATTACCCGTCGCCAGTTTCAGCACACCAGCCGCGGACAAAGCCTGCACATCGAGGAAATCGGCGCGCCGGTCGTCGATCATCACAATAA
>JBBSQD010000051.1:0-28550 GCA_038258185.1 Aggregatilineales bacterium
ATTATCGGCGGGGTGCATAAGGGCTTTTGGGACTTGTATCAATTGGGTTGGATAGAGCGGATTCCGCGCCTGATCGGTGTACAAGCAGCAGGCAGTTCGGCGCTAGTGGATGCCTGGGAGCGCGATTTGAGCCCGGTCGAAATGCAGTCGATGCCTGCGGATACGATTGCGGACAGTATCTCGGCCAGTCTGCCGCGTGACCGGGCGAAGGCTTTACGGGCTGTACGTGAAACACAGGGCGCATTTATCACCGTGAGTGATGAGCATATCGTGCAGAGTATCCCGCAGCTTGCCCAATTAACGGGCGTTTTTGCGGAACCTGCCGCTGCAGCAGTTTACGCTGGTGCCCAACGTGCTGTACAATCGAATTTAATTCATCCAGATGAGAGTGTTGTTTTACTGGTAACAGGGAATGGTCTGAAAGATATCCGGCGGGCGCAGCAGTCGGTGGGTGCTGCGCCGAAAGTTCAGCCAAACCTCGAAGCAGTCAGACAGGCCTTGGAAGTCATGAGGAAGCAATGAGCGCAAAACCACGTTATTCGATTATCGCCCCGATTTACAACGAAGAGGGCAATATCCAGATTTTGTATGATCGCATCTGTGAAGTGATGGATTCGACCGGGGAAGATTGGGAACTGGTGACGGTGAATGACGGCAGCCGTGACCGATCTCTGGAGATGTTGCAGGAAATTTCGCGCAAAGACCCGCGCATTAAAGTGCTGAATTTCGCCCGCAATTTTGGTCATCAGATCGCCGTGACGGCTGGCCTGGATTATGCCAGTGGCGATGCAGTCGTGATTATTGATGCCGACCTGCAGGACCCGCCGGAGATGATTCTGGAAATGATCGAGCGCTGGAAAGCGGGTTATGATGTCGTCTATGCAATACGTGAAGAACGCCAGGGCGAAAGCTGGTTTAAGCTGCTGACTGCGAAAATTTTCTATCGCCTGATTTACCGCATTACCGATGTGAATATCCCGCTGGATACGGGCGATTTTCGGCTGATGGATGAAAAAGTCGTCGGGGCGCTGCAATCCATGCGTGAGCATAACCGCTTCATTCGCGGCATGACCAGTTGGATCGGCTTTAAGCAGACTGGTGTATCTTATGTGCGGCAGGCGCGACATTCCGGCGAAACCAAATATCCGCTGGGTAAAATGGTGCGCTTCGCTATGGACGCGATTACCGGTTTTTCGTACTTCCCGTTGCAGGTTATGGTCTATGTCAGTTTTGTGCTGGGTGTGCTGGCGATTCTGGCGATCCCGGTGATCTCAGTGTTTCGTGTGATACTGGGTTCGAGCTTTCTGGGTGGGCAGGTGACAACGATTGTGCTGTTGCTGCTGCTCAGTTCCTTCCAGTTGTTTTTCCTGTTTGTGATGGGGCAGTATGTCGCCCGGATTTACGACGAGGCGCGCGCACGTCCGCTGTATATTGTGGCTTCGGAAACAGGCTTTGACCCCGCTGCGGAGAATCATACAAATCGGGAGCGAGTGGTGCGGCCACCGGCTGCTCAAGCTCAACCGCAGCCTGAAAAATAGGAGGTATCGTTATGGCGGAGGATGACCGCGACGCGTTACATCAGGTGCAGAATTATCGCAAAATCGTGCTGCTGTATGAGGCCGTTCAGGAAGAAATTAACGCGCTGATTACGGCTTCTGGCGGCAATACTGAGAAGATGCCTGATATGGATCGCACCAAATATCGGGAATTGGCCGATCGGCGTGATGAATTACAGAACGAAATACGCTATCTTGAACAGCAATTATTGAGTGATGAAGACTGAACGGAGTTTCGTGTGATTACAGGGCCAACCTTTGAAGAGATGCTGCATCCGCAAAAGATTGCGGGGCATATTCGTCAGCAGGCATTGCAAGCCAGAGAAGACAACCCGCTTGACCCGATTAATTTATTCAATATCACATGGCGGGATAGCACCAATGAAGTCTATCACATTGTGCTGCCGCGTGAATTAACCGGCGTGGATGCCAATATTGTGGTGATTTACGGGCGGGATTTTCCGTCAGGCAGCCACAAGGTCGGCGCGGCCTATTCTGTGCTGCTGGAAAAGGAATTATTCGGCGAAGTCGACCCGGCGGTGAACACACTGGTGTGGCCTTCTACCGGCAATTACGGCATTGGCGGTGCCTGGGTGGGTGGACGCATGGGCTGTAAAAGTCTGGTCGTGCTGCCCGAAGGCATGAGCCGTGAGCGTTTCGAGCGCATTGAAAATTACGGCGCGACAGTCAACAAAACGGTGGGTTCGGAAAGTAACGTCAAGGAAATTTACGACGAAACGCACCGTCTGCGTGCCAGTGACCCCAATATCCGCATTCTGAATCAGTTTGAAGTGATGGGCAATTATCGCTTTCATTATCATGTCACCGGCAATACCATCATCGAACTGGCCGAAGAACTCGCCAGTAAGGGGATCGGCAATGGCAAAGTCGCCGCGTTTGTGTCGTCGATGGGCAGCGCCGGGACGATTGCCGCAGGTGACCGTCTGAAACAACAGTGGCCGGATCATAAAATTGTCGGCCTTGAGCCAGTGCAATGCCCCACGCTGTACAACAATGGTTATGGCGCACATGATATTCAGGGCATCGGCGATAAGCACGTCACCTGGATTCACAATGTGCTGAACATGGATGCACTGATGTGCATTGATGACCTGGAATGCAAAGAAGCGTTGCAGGTGCTGGCCGAACCTCGCGCCCGCCAGGTGCTGGTGGATCGCTATGGCATTGATGCGGATCTGGTCGAGCAGATGAGCGGCCTGTTTGGTATCAGCGGCCTGTGCAACATTTTAGGTGCGATCAAAACGGCCAAATATTATGAACTTGGCTCAGATGATGTGATCGTCACGGTGGCGACAGACGCGCTGGATCGCTATCACTCGGTGATGGACAGCATGGCCGAATGCTATGGGACGCTGGACGAAGCCGCGGCTGTCGGACGGATTGAGCGCATTCTGCATGGTGTGCGTACGGATTGGGTCATGCGTGGCACACCCGAAGCCCGCGAACGCTGGCACAACCTGAAATATTACACATGGGTCGAGCAGCAGGGCAAAAGTGTCGAAGAACTGGATGCTCAGCACGACCCACAGTGGTGGATAGAGCATCAACAGATGGTGCAGGTGATTGACAGCCGTCTGGAGGCTTTGCGTGAGGCAGAAAAGGCCGGAGTCTAAATGCCATGTATCCTGATGACCGGGTGCTGGTAGGGGTCATCAATCGCAAACGTGACCTGATTAACCTGCGTACTGAACACTGGTATCGCATTCCGCAAAGCCGCATGAAACGCGGTGTGCATGCCGAATATCTGGCGTTTTTCCTCAGTGGCGCGGTCTTTAAGGAACAAAGCGGCACAATCCAGTATTATGCGCGGCAAACCGGGCTGGAACTGGCTTATCGGCGCGATCTGCTGCCTAAAGAAGCGGAGCATCCACGCGCCGATGAGGTGTATTACAAAGTGCAATTGGGGGAGCTTAAAGAGAAGCTTCCCCCCATTAACAACCCCACACGCCGCCCGGTGAGTTTTGTTTATACGACCTGGGATCGCTTTATTCACGCCCAGCAAATTCGTGATCTGTACAGCGATGCCGATTATTTTGTGGATCGTATTTACTACGCGCTGCGTCAGACGGGCCTGCAACCGGAACGCTTCTGGGAGGCGGAACGCAAAGAAACCGGCACAGGTGCCGAACTGCGTATTCTGTGTGACAGCGGCACGGTGATTGCTTCTGGCGAGCCATTGGCAGGCCGCCTTTATCTGGATAACACGCATGAAACCGATCAGATCCTCAATGCGATTTATGCCGAAATTGCCCGTCAGGGTGGCCCGGTGACGATGGACATCCCCCTGGATTAGTTAAGAGCAGAACAAATTTGGAACACATCTTTATGGGGATGTTCGGTTACGATGAGTGAAACGCGCTAGCGAAGGAGCTTATCAGCATGGCGAAGATTGAACGTAGTGTGGATATTCACAAAAGTTGGCAGCAGGTGGATGCTGTCGCGCTGGATGGCGATCGTTTCTCCGAGTGGTATGCCGGGGTGGATCATTCCGAAGGCGATGGTACTTTCCCGCAGGTCGGTGGAACTGCAAAACTGGCCTATAAAGCGGCTGGAATGACCTTTGACCTGACATTTACTGTGTTAGAATATGCACCGGGTAAAACCATCCTTTTCCAGATCGCGGGTGGGATGCTGAAAGGCACCAGCCGCTGGTCACATACGCCGATTGACGGCGGTACACGCGTCACCAGTGTGTTTGATTATGAGACACAGGGCGGTGGACTGGGCGCGATTGCTGACCGTCTGGTGCTGGAACGGATGAACACCAGCCAGATGGAAAAGAGTCTGGACAGTTTGAAAACTTTGGTCGAAAGCACCTGATAAGTGAGAGTCGATGCTGCTGATTACACATGCAACCCTGGTCACCTGGGGTGAAGCCAATGCAGTTCTGACCGATCACGCCCTGTATATCGAACAGGGCGTGATTCGGGAAATCGGGCCAAGCCACAGCCTGATGGAACGTTACCCTGAAGTTGAACAACTTGATGCGCGTGGTCAACTGGTGATGCCGGGGAATATCTGCGCACACACGCATTTTTACGGCGCCTATGCGCGGGGCATGGCAATCCCCGGCCCTGCACCGGAAAACTTCCCGCAGATTCTGGAAAAATTATGGTGGCCGCTGGACAAAGCACTGGACAAAGACAGCGTCCGCGCCAGTGCTCAGGTGTGTCTGGTCGATGCCATTAAGCACGGCACAACCACGCTGATTGACCATCATGCCAGCCCGAATTTTATCGGCGGTAGCCTAGATGTGATCGCTGACGCGGTTGAGAAGGCAGGCTTACGGGCGGTCTTGTGCTATGAAGTCACTGACCGCGATGGCGCGGAAAAAGCGCAGGCCGGTATTGCCGAAAATCTGCGTTTTATGCAGGCCAGCCACAATCGTGATCTGATCAGCGCGACCTTTGGTCTGCATGCCAGCCTGACCCTGAGTGATGCTACGCTGCGTGCCTGCGCGGATGCGCTGCCAGATGGTGAAGGTGTGCATATCCACGTGGCGGAACATGAAGCTGACGAAGATGACAGCCTGAGCAAATATGGTAAGCGTGTTATGCAGCGTTTGCACGAATTTGATCTGCTGGGTGATAAGACGATTACCGCGCACTGCATCCATGTTGATGCGGCTGAACGCCAGCTTCTGCGCGACAGCAAAACCTGGGTGACGCATCAGCCACGTTCAAATATGAATAATGCGGTGGGCGCGGCAGCAGTCGATACGATGCTGGCCGAAGGCATCGCAGTGTGCATGGGCAATGATGGTTTCAGCAACAATATGTGGGCGGACTGGAAAGCAGCTTATCTGCTGCACAAAGTCGTCAGCCGTGACCCGCGTAAGGCCAATGGCGCAGACATCGTCCGTATGAGTGTAACGCATAATGCGCGTCTTGCGGAGCGGTTCTTCACGGGCAAACGCCTGGGCGAACTGACCGAAGGGGCAGTAGCGGATCTGATTTTTGTCGATTATCATCCGTTCACCCCGCTGACCGGGGGTAATCTGCCGTGGCACATTCTGTTTGGTTTTGAAGCCTCGATGATTACGACGACGATGGTCAACGGGCAGGTTCTCATGCGTGACCGGGAAATCCTGGTTCTGGATGAGGCCGAAGTCGCCCGCGAAGCGTTGGCGCTGGCTCCCGGTGTATGGGAACGCTATACGAAAAACGTGAAACTCTAAACGATACAGGCGTGAAATCATAACCATAAGCTGAAAGTGCCACCTTAACCCCGGCACTTTTGATTTGTGGTTGGCGTGATTTTCTAACAAAGGATTGGAAAGTATGTTGCAACCAGGGGATCGAGGTACTGTGATGGTGATTGCTGTTCTGGGTGGTACCGGTAAAGAAGGCTCCGCGCTGGCGATGCGCTGGGCATTAAATGGTTATCAGGTAGTCATTGGCTCGCGTGATGCCGCCCGTGCCGCCAGTCGTGCGGCGGAACTCAATGCGGAATTGGGTGGTGAATATTTGCAGGGTATGGCGAATGCTGAAGCCGCTGAAACCGCAGACTTGATCGTGCTGAGTGTGCCGTATGATGCGCATCAGTCGACTCTGGAAGGCGTGAAAGATCAGCTTCAGGGTAAAGTGCTGGTGGATATCACCGTGCCGTTGAAGCCGCCGAAGGTGCGCACCGTGCATCTGCCGGAAGGCCAGAGCGCGGCTTTGGAAGCGCAGGAATTGCTGGGTGATGATGTCAAAGTGGTTGCGGCTTTCCAGAATATCAGTTATATCAAACTGGCTGACCTGAAAGGCGATGTCGATTGTGATGTGCTGGTGTGCGGTAATGATGAGACCGCGAAAGCCGATACGATCCGCCTGGTGGAAGCCGCCGGGATGCGCGGCATTGATGCCGGACTGCTGCCGAATGCGATTGCCATCGAGGCGCTGACACCAGTTTTGCTGTATATCAATAAAAAGTACGGCATTAAAAGTTCCGGGATTCATATCACAGGCATCGATTAATGTGGACGGTCAAACAGTCTCATTCACATTAACAGCCCTGCCGGGGATGCCGCTGGTGCAGACCGGTGATAATCTGGTCACATTGATTTTGGAAGCTGTCCAACGTACTGACCTGACTCTCCAGACCGGGGATGTGCTGGTCGTGACTTCCAAAATTGTGTCCAAAGCCGAAGGGCGCATCGTTGATTTGCAGACCGTGACTCCCAGCGCTGAGGCGCTGCAACTGGCCGAGGAAACGCATAAAGACTCGCGTGTGGTGGAGTTGATTTTGCAGGAAAGCCAGTCGATTTCGCGTAAAGCGCCGCATGTGTTGATTGTCCAGCATCGTCTGGGATTTATCAGCGCCAATGCGGGGATTGATCAGTCGAATGTCGGCGGTGGTCAGGATCGCGTATTGCTGTTGCCGAAAGACCCTGACGCGTCTGCGCAGGCGATTCGCGCGGGTATCTGTGACGAAAATGGCGCGGATATCGGCGTGGTGATCAGCGACTCGCACGGAAGACCGTTCCGGTTGGGGACAGTCGGGGTGGCGATTGGTGTGGCGGGCTTGCCCAGTCTGCTGGATTTGCGCGGACAGCATGATTTGTTTGGCCGTGAATTGCAGATCAGCATGCAGGGCTATGCCGATATGGTCGCTTCCAGCGCTCAGTTGATCGGCGGTGAAGGTGCCGAAGGTCTGCCGGTGGTGCTGATACGCGGTTTGAATTTCCCGCCTGTGGACGGGGCGGCGCATGATGTTTACCGCGCACCGGAGCAGGATTTATATCGCTAAACCTTATCAAGGGACGAATGTATTCACCCGTGGATAGAGAACATCAGCAGACGGTTTTAATGAACGTTATTATGGGGCGACGCTCCATACGGCGCTACCGGTCTGAAGCAGTCCCCCGGACAATACTCGAACAGCTTTTAACGGCGGCGATCTGGGCACCATCGGCGCATAACCGTCAGCCATGGCGCTTCGCGGTGATTCAGGAACAGTCCAGCAAGGAAGACCTGGCGCTGGCGATGGGCCAACGGTTGCGGCATGATCTGGAAGCGGACAACGTCCCTGCGGATGTGATTCATCAGGACGTGGCGCGGTCGTATGAGCGGATCACCTCCGCGCCTGTGCTGATGATGATTGGTCTGTCACTGGCAGATATGGATACCTACCCGGATAACAAACGCAGTCAGGCGGAATATATTATGGCGGTGCAGAGTACCGCGATGGCCGGGCAGAATTTACTCTTGGCTGCTCAGGATTATGGACTGGGGGCGTGCTGGATGTGTGCGCCCCTGTTCTGTCCTGATGTAGTGCGCGATGCGCTGGCTTTGCCGCAGGACTGGCAGCCGCAGGGCTTAATTACGCTGGGGTATCCTGCGCAGGAGCGCGAAAAAACCCGGCATTCACTGGAAGCGAGTGTAGTGTGGCGTTAAAAGTCGTGGTGATGGTCGGCGGGGTCGGTGGGGCTAAACTGGCTCACGGCCTGTATCAGATTCTCGAACCGGAACAACTGACCGTGATTGTGAACACGGGTGATGATTTCTGGCATCAGGGGTTGCGCATCTGCCCTGATCTGGACACGGTGATGTATACATTGTCGGGGCTGGTTAATAAGGATTTTGGCTGGGGCGTGGCCGATGACACCCGTCAGGTGCTGGATGGTCTGAAGCGTTACGGCGTGGATACGTGGTTTGGCATTGGCGACAAGGATATTGCAACGCATCTGATTCGCACCCAGGCATGGCATGATGGTCAGCGCCTGACCGATATCACCCGTAATTTGAGTGAGGCGCTGGGCATAAAGTGCCGCTTGCTGCCGATGACGGATTATCCCGTAGCGACGATGGTCGATACAGTCGAAAACGGCGAGCTGGAGTTCCAGACCTATTTTGTGAAAATGCGCTGGCAGCCGACCGTCAAAGGGCTACGGCTGGATGGCATTGATCAGGCGCGGCTGAGCCCGGAAGCAGAGTCTGCTATTGCCGAAGCGGATGTGATTTTATTTGGGCCGTCGAACCCGTGGTTATCCATCCGCCCGATTTTATCGGTGCCGGGGATGACCGACGCGCTTTTACAGCGTAATGTACCACGGGTAGCGGTCACACCTTTGATTGATGGTAAAGCCGTTAAGGGTCCCGCAAGCAAACTTATGACAGAATTAGGTTATACGGCATCTGCGGCCACCGTGATTGACTATTATAGTGAAGTCATCAATGGCTTTGTCTATGATGAACGCGATGGGGCTTTAGAGACTACGCTGCCGCATGTGGTGCCGTTTGATACAATGATGGTTTCGGACACTGACCGGGCCGTGCTGGCGCGGAAGGTGTTAGACTGGATAAAGGGGTGGAACGAACATGGCAATTTGGGTAATCATCCCGTTAAAACCGCTGAACCGGGCGAAGAGCCGCCTGTCTGATGTGCTCACCCCCGTACAACGGCAGAAACTAGCGGAAATGATGTTTCGGCATGTTTTACAGGTTGTGAAAACCGTGCCACAGGTGATCGGCACACTGGTGATCAGCCGCGATTCTAAAGCCCTCTCTATTGCCCGAGAGTATGATGCGAAAACTGTACAGGAAAGTGGCGCACCGGAGTTAAATCCGGCTCTGACCCGTGCAACGCAGGTGGTAGCCAGTTGGAACGGAGCAGGTGTGCTGGTGCTTCCCGGCGACCTGCCGCTGCTGGCGGCTGAGGATGTCAGCAATATCATCCGGCTGGCGCAGAATATGGTGTCGGTGGTGATCGCGACAGATCGGCTGCATGATGGCACCAATGCGCTGCTGATGCGCCCGCCGGGTTTAATTGATTATGCTTTCGGGGCGAACAGTTTTCAGCAGCATGTGAAACTGGCACGTGAAGCCGGGGTGGAACCGGTCATTTACGAGTCTGACCGGCTGTCACTGGATATTGATCTGCCGGATGATCTGAAACGCTATGAAGATATTGTAAGCGGGCTGGATTATGAAACACTCGATCTGGCGGGTTTAATTCATTAAGCGTTTTAAGATTTTATGTTTACCTGCGGGGATACAGTCACTGTATCCCCGTTTTGTTTGCCACGATGTCGCCGGTTTTCACTCGTAGAATCACCGGATTGTCGTTACACTAACAGCCAAACATTCGCATAGATTTATTATTGGCCTGATGCGGCTGGGTTGGATGGCGGCCCACCGCTACAGATTGACGACAAAGGATAACTAATGGCAGATCGTGTAGCCCTTTATTTGCAGGATGCGCATTCCTTGCAGGATGCGATTAAATATGTGCAGTACGCGGAATCACGCAATTTTGAAGCGGTGTGGCAGGCGGAAAGTCGGCTGGTGCGCGATGCAATTGTGCCGATGGCCGCTTTTGCCGCCACCACCCGGCGCATCAAAATCGGTTCGGGTGTCATTAATAACTGGACGCGTAACGCCGCTGTGACTGCCGCGACTTTCCTGACGCTGGATGACCTCGCGCCGGATCGCATCATTTGTGGGATTGGCGCCTGGTGGGACCCGCTGGCGCAGAAGGTGGGCATCAAGCGGGAGAAGCCGCTGCTGGCGATGCGCGAAACCGTGACCGTGGTACGCGATCTGCTGGCGCGTAAACGGGTGACCTTTCACGGTGAATTTGTCCACATGGATGATGTCGAGCTGGACGTGGTGCATGGCCGCAAAGAGCCGCGCAACGTGCCGATTTACATCGGCGCAACCGGCCCGAAAATGATGACTCTGACGGGCGAAATTGCCGATGGTGTGGTGTTGAATTATCTGGTGTCGCCCAAATACAACGAGGGCGCACTGGCTCAACTGGAGCAGGGCGCGAAAGTGGCCGGTAAGTCGCTGGATGAAGTGGATCGTCCGCAGTTGGTCGTCTGCTCGGTGGATAATGACCGCAAGAAAGCGCTGGATGCGGCGCGTAAGCTGGTGACGCAGTATCTGGGTCAGCAACCGCACATCATGAAGGCCAGCGGTGTAAAGCAGGAATTGCTGGACGAGATTGGTCAGGTCCTGACGTGGCCGGCCACCGAAGAACAGATTGAAGATGCGATGCGGCTGGTTCCCGATGACGTGGTGCAGTTGATTACGGCATCCGGCACCCCGGCGGATGTCAAAGCCAAAGTGCGCGAGTATGTGTCTTCTGGCGCGACCTGCCCGATTCTGTATCCATTGGGTGAGGATGTGCACCTGATGATCGACACCTTTGCTGATGGGTATTCCAATTAGATTCATTTTAATCACAGGTACATAAGAGGTGGGGGCATGACCAATCATGCCCCTGCGTTTGTTTATGGACAAAATCAAAAATCGTAATCGCATGATCTGGACGCTGTGCTGCGTCATCAGTGGCGGGGTGTTTCTGGCGTATACTCTCATCAGCCTGATGGCGGGGTGGGGTGTATTCGTCATGCCGCTGGATGATGTTTACATCCATTTTCAGTATGCTAAACAACTCGCAAGCGGACAGCCATTTATCTACAATCCCGGCCAACCCCCGACCAGCGGCGCGACCAGCCTACTGTATCCGTTTGTGCTGGCGGTGGGATATGCCGTTGGTTTTCAGGGCTTAAATCTGGGCCTGTGGGCGCTGATTGTGGGAGCGCTGGCGCTGATCGGGTCGTTATGGCTGATCTACCGTTTGCTGCTGGCTTATGCCACGCCGTTCTGGTTGGCGCTGCTGATGATGGCCGTGTTCGGGCTGACCGGTGCAGTCTCGTGGCATTTTATGAGCGGCATGGAAACCGGACTGGTGATCTTCGCGCTGCTGCTCACGCTGCTGATGATCGTCGAAAATCGCCCGTGGGGCTTTGTGCTGGCGGCGACTCTGCTGGGTCTGCTGCGGCCAGAGGCGAGTCTGCTGGCGCTGATGGCGGCGGTGGTGTTTTACCTCCCCCTCTCCATTGGAGATGGGGAGCAAAAACCCCGAAGACGGCTGATTGTCCTCATTCCTGCTTTGGTAATTTTTGTGCAGCCTATGGTGAACTGGCTGGTGACTGGCTCGGCTGTGGCGACCGGCAACAGCGCCAAGTCGATTCTGGGGACGGTGCCGTTTTACTGGGACGAGGCGATCCGGCGCATAGTCGAAAATTTTGCGCGCATGTGGTGGGAATTTCTGACCGGCTATAGTCCGCGTGAGGGCTGGTATGTGCCGCTGCTTCTCGTGCCGCTCGGCTTAATTGGTCTGTTTTATCTGCTGCGTGACCCGCATAAACGGCGCGTCGGCTTGATTGTGGCGCTGTGGCTGCTGGCAGGTACAGCCATGATCGCTACGCTAGATACGGCTTTCTGGCATTTTAAGCGCTACCAGATGCCGCTGCTGGCTCTGTTTTATCCGCTGGCGGGGTGGGCAATTGCCGCTATCTTAAAGATTCAACGCAAAGACGCGAAGGCGCAAAGACGCAAAGATTTTTTCGTTTACGCCTATGGGCTGATTATGGCGCTGTTTGTGCTAAGCACAGCCGGGACGTTTTTGTGGGCGTTTGGGTTGAATGCCGGTTACGTGTATGCTCAACCGCTGCAAATGGCACGCTGGTTGCAGTCCAATACGCCGGAAGACGCGCTGATCGCGGTGCATGATGTGGGCATGATGCGCTATATGGGCGGACGCACCACACTGGATATGGTCGGGCTGACGACCCCCGGCGCGGCAGATTACTGGCGCAACGGCCCCGGCACTGTGGCCGAATTTCTGATTGACAATAGACCGGATTACATCGCATCGTATGGACACGGGCACGGTTATGGGCTGGGGATGCTGGCTGATACGAGTCTCTATGGCGAGCCGCTGGCAGGTTTCCCGGTGACGCTTGACCCAAATTATAACGTCGCGCTGGCGGCGGATTTTCAGGGGATTTATGCGCCGGATTGGCGTTTGATTCTGGATGCCAACCCATTTTTGAGGAACATGCCGCTGGTTGAGGGTTCACAGGTCGTGAATGTGGCTGATCTCGCCTCGGAGTCTGCTATGGATTATCACTGGTCTGCGGGGGATTATACGGGTTTTGCGACGCTGCCTTATGATCTGCGTAGTGGAAACTGCCAGAATCCCAACTATACTGAAGTCGATGCCGTGCGCGCTGTACGGCAGGAGTCGTTTACGATTGCGGCCACCCCCGGCGAAAGTTTGTTGCTGATGACGATGTTTCATCCGGTGCAGCGTGGGACATATGATGTCTATGTGGATGATGTACACGTTGACCGCAACTGGATACCGGAAACTCCCGGCTGCTGGTCGATTGCGCGGACGATGATTCCGGGTGATCTCGTTATGGGCGTCTCATTAGCCATTCGCATTGAAGCTCAGACCGAGTCTGGTGTTTATCTTCCCGCACATCATGCCGTGATTGCCCAGCAGCCGACAGAATTCAATCCTGATGAAACATTAGGGTATTTTCAGGATCGGGCGATGAGGCTGATGAATGTTGATCTGTTATACAACACCGGCAGCCTGCTGCTGGATATGCTCTGGTATGCGCAACCCCAGGTTGAGGGTGATTATCGCCTGTTTGTCCACCTGTATAATGATGTCGATTCGCCACCTGTTGCTCAGACTGACGCCTATGTTTTTCGCTCACCACCCGGCAACTGGCCGCCGGGGATACTTGTGGATACAGTTGTGGTAAACTTGGACGAAGTTCCGCCGGGTACTTACCGGGTCGCGATTGGGTTTTATAACCCCTATACGCTGGAACGCCTGCAGCCGGAAAGCGATCAATTGGAAGTCAGCCCGGACGGACGCTTGTTCATCGGGGAAGTTGAAGTGCAATAACAGTATGGATCACACAGTCGTTTATACAGCACTCCTTGAAGCTCAAAAAAACGGTGAGCCGGTGGTTATGACCACTGTGGTCAGCGTACAGGGTTCCGTGCCGCGTCATACCGGTAGTAAAATGCTGGTGCATGCCGATGGCTCGATTGTCGGCACGGTCGGCGGTGGGGCGATGGAAGCACAGGTCATCAAAGCGGCGCTGGTCGCGCTGGTGGATGGTCAGACGCGGATGCCCACTTATAAGCTCAATAATCTGGAAGATGGCGACCCCGGTATCTGCGGTGGAACCGTGCAGGTCTTTATCGAGCCGCTGGGCTTAAAGCCGACGCTGCTGGTGATCGGCGGCGGTCATGTCGGCAAGGCGCTGGCGCAACTGGGCAAATGGACAGGCTACCGCGTGATTCTGTCGGATGATCGGCCTGAATTCTGCAATGCGGATTATCTGCCGGGGCTGGATGCTTATGTCGTCTGTAAGCCCGATGAAGTCACCCAACAGATCGCGATTAACCCGCAGACGTATATCGCCTGTGTGACACGCGGCCTGCCGGTGGATGTGAATCTGATGCCGGCACTGCTGGCGACGGATGCGCCTTATATTGGCCTGATTGGCAGCCGTCGGCGCTGGGCCTTGACAGTGAAGGCCCTGAAAACTGAGCGTGGCCTTAGCGAATCACAATTGGCGCGAATTTATGCGCCAATAGGGTTAGAATTAGAGGCAGAGACACCAGAGGAAATCGCCATCAGCATTCTGGCAGAGATCACAATGCTGCGGCGCGGGGGCACGGGCAAGCCCATGCGCTGGATAGGTGAGGTGGAGGATAGTGAATTGGCAGAAGAACGCTAGTATCAATAGTCTCTAACGCGCCTTCTGTCTTCGCCCGTCATGCCTGCCGGATAGAAAGCATTATCGTAAAAGTTTTGTGAAGTGGATTACGTCGGGTGAAAATTCTTTGTGTAAGTGATACCGTGATGCCGCAGCTGGAAAGCGCCGTGAATCTGCGGCGGCGTTATGGCGATGTGCAAATGGTGATTAGCTGCGGGGATATGCCGTCAGCTTATCTGGAATATATTGTGTCGATCCTGAACATCCCGCTGCTTTACGTCCGGGGTAATCATGACGAGCATTATAACGAAAAACCACCGGGCGGAGAGAATCTGCATCGGCGTTTTCTGAAGTATAACGGCCTGACCTTTGCCGGGCTGGAAGGCTCCCTCCAGTATAACAATGGCCCCATTCAATATCATGAGCGTGAAATGTGGTGGATTGTGTTGCGGATGGCGCTGGGGATGCAGTTGCGTCGTCGTCAGAATGGCTATGGCGTGGATGTGCTGGTGACCCATGCTTCCCCGTTTGGCATTCATGACCGCAAGGATGTCGCCCACACCGGTTTCAAGGCCTTCCTGACATTTATGAACTGGTATCGTCCGCGTTACCTGCTGCACGGTCATGTGCACACCTGGGATCGGCGCGATACAGTCAAGACGAAATATCTGGACACGTGTGTCATGAATATCAACCCTGTTACCGTGCTGGACATTGACCCCCTGTCCACGCCATAACCCCAAAAATGCGGTATATTAATCCCACCAGAATAGATCAGTAAGCAGGTGACCGCGGTTGTTGCCGTGTGTGATCATCTCTGGATTCCTTGTGATCGAAACAGATAATTTGGGTTTACTATAGTCACTAGAGGTGTTTGCGTTATGTGGAAACATTACTACAGTGTCGCTTCTCTTAGCGAAGCGCTGGAACTGCTGGCGGAGCATCAGCAAAAAGCGCGGATTATCGCCGGGGGAACGGACATCCTGATTGAAATGGAGCGCCACCAGCGCCCCGGTGTCGAGGTTTTGATTGATATTACTCGGGTGCCGGGTTTGAATCAGATCACCATGCGCGGTGACCATTTCCGCCTGGGGCCGCTGGTCACACATAACCATGTTGTCGCTAATGACCTGGTGGTGCAGCGCGCGCTGCCGCTGGCGCAGGCATGCTGGGAAGTGGGCGCACCTCAGATTCGTAACCGGGCGACGGTCGCAGGTAATCTGATTACCGCGTCACCGGCCAACGACACGATCACGCCGTTAATGGCGTTGAATGCCGAGGTCACGCTGACCTCACTGGAAGGCGAACGCACCTTACCATTAGCGGCATTTTACAGCGGTTTGCGTCGAAATGTGATGCGCCTTGACGAGCTGCTGACAGCCATTACTTTTCCAGCGCTGGCGGCGAATGAACGCGGCATGTTTATCAAGCTGGGTTTGCGGCGCGCTCAGGCTATTTCCGTGATGAATGTCGCGGTCGTGCTGAGTTTTGATGGCGATGTGGTCAGCCGTGCGGCGATTACATTAGGCAGTGTCGCGCCGACGATTATCCACACACCGGTTGCGGAAAATGCGCTGGTGGGCAAAACGCTGTCGCCGGAAACCATCGCCAATGCCGCGCGGTTGGCGGCTTTGACCCCGGCGCCGATTGACGATATACGCAGCACCGCCGAATATCGCACGGAAATGGTGCGCGTGTTAGTCGCACGGGCGCTGCGGGCGCTGGCGGCCAATGAACAGGCGATCAACTGGCCGTCTGATCCGCCGATGTTGTGGGGTAATCACAGTGCGAATGGCACGGTTTCGACCCATCATACACTCGGTGAGCCAATCGAAACGGTGATTAATGGTCAGCCGCTGACGATCACCAGCGGGCAGGATAAAACACTGCTGCGTTTGCTGCGTGAGGATGCGGGCTTGCCGGGTACGAAAGAAGGCTGTGCCGAGGGCGAATGTGGCGCCTGCACAGTGTATCTGGACGGTGCTGCGGTGATGGCGTGCATGGTCGCGGCACCCCGGGCGCATGGCGCAAAGATCGAAACGGTGGAAAGTCTGCAGCAGGATGGTCAGTTGCATGCTATCCAGGAAGCGTTTATCGAAGAAGGGGCGGTACAGTGTGGTTACTGTACCCCGGGATTTCTGATGGCAGGCGCGAAACTTTTAGAAGAACAATCTGAACCGACACGCGAACAGATTCAGCAGAGTATCACCGGCAATCTGTGCCGCTGTACCGGTTATTACAAAATTGTCCGGGCATTTGAGGAAGCCAGTAAAAAGAGGAAATAAATCATGCAAGATTATACTCCCCCGAAACCCAAAAGTAAGGCTATGTGGCCGCTTCTGGGCCTGATGATGGCCGTTGCTGCGGCGATGTTCGCTTACGTGCTGGGACCGAAGTTGATCCCTGTGGTGCGCCAGTTGACCAATGGCGGTTTTAGCGGGAGTGAGCTCCCCAGAGACCAGATGAATTTGGCGTTTATGGTGATCACCTGGATCGTGCTGATCGGCATTGGCGGGTTGATTGTAGCCATGTTTATGCCTAAGAAGAAAATGGTCGTCAAGGAAAAAGACCTGCACAACCAGCGCCTGCTGAAGCTGGAAGAGCAGAAGCGTCGTCGTGTGCGTGCGCGGGTGGTCGAGCATAAGTTTAAGAAAACCAATCAGGAAAAAGCCCAGAAGAATCCCTAGCTTTAACGGCTATCAAACTGCATAACTGCTAAAAGCAAATCGGTGCATAACCTGTTACAATCTGGCTGTGTACCGATTGTTGTTTATGGCAGAGGTTACCTTGGCAGAGAATAAAACAGTTGCTATCGGACAATCGCTTAAACGGCTGGATGCGCGGGGGAAAGTCACGGGCGAAACGCCCTATCCCGGTGATATTGATATGGCCGGGCAATTATGGATGAAAATCCGCTTTAGCGATCGTGCCCATGCGCGGGTCATGGCCATCGATACCCATGCGGCAGAAGCCCTGCCGGGTGTGCATGCAGTCTTTACTGCGAAGGATATTCCGGTCAATGAGTATGGCCTGGTCACCAAGGATCAGCCGGTATTATGCGGGCCGGGGAGCAGCAAAGAGGCGGCAGATGTCGTGCGCTGCTATGCGGATATGGTCGCGGTGGTGGTGGCGGACAGCGAGGCGATTGCGGCACAGGCTGTGGCCTTAATTGATGTAAGTTATGAAGATTTGCCACCGGTTTTCGACCCCGAAACTGCCATGGAAGATGGCATGTCACAGCTTCACCCCAATAATCCAAATAATATCCTGTGTCACTATCGCATTCGTTTGGGCGATATGGCCGCGGGTTGGGAACAGGCCGATGTGATCGTCGAAGGCGAATATCACACTGGCTATCAGGAGCATGCCTATCTGCAACCGGAAGCTGGTCTGGGATATATCGACGAGGAAGATCGCGTCACAGTAGTGGTGGCGGGTCAATGGGTGCATGAAGATCAGGAACAGATTTATCATGCGCTGGATTTGCCGCAGGAACAGGTGCGTGTGATTTACCCGGCTATTGGCGGGGCATTTGGTGGCCGTGAGGATATGTCGGTGCAGATCGTGCTGGCGCTAGCGGCGTTCAAACTGCGGCGACCAGTGAAGGTGATCTGGAGCCGCTCGGAGTCGATTCTGTACCATCACAAGCGCCACCCGATTACGGTGCGGGCGAAGTGGGGCGCAACCCGTAACGGTAAAATCGTCGCGGCGGAAGCGACGGTCATCGGTGACGCTGGAGCCTATAATTACACCTCCACCAAAGTTATGGCGAATGCCAATCTGATGGTGACCGGGCCCTATGAAATCCCCAATTGTCACATTGATACATATGGCGTGTATACCAACAATATCCCCTGCGGCGCGTTCCGGGGATTTGGTGCGCCGCAGGGTTTATTCGCGGCTGAAGGTCAGGTCAATAAACTGGCGGCAGCGCTGGACTTAGACCCGCTGGAAATTCGCCTGCGTAACAGCATCCGCGAGGGGAGTGTGATTTCCGTGGGGACGCCGTTGCCTCCCGGCGTGACCATGCCGCAGGTGCTGGAAGCCTGTGGCCGCGAGAGCTACTGGAATCAGAAAGCCGACGGACAGTGGCAGTGTGAACCACAGGCACAGCCCATTAATCCGGCGCTGCGCCGGGGGATTGGTATCGCGGCGGGTTTTAAGAATATTGGCTACAGTTTTGGATTCCCGGAGCAAAGCTGGGCGACTATCGAGATTTACGGCAAGGCCGAAATTGAAGAGGTGGTCGTGCGTCAGGCTGGGGCCGAAGTGGGGCAGGGTTCTCACACGGTCTTTGTGCAGATGGCCGCCGATGCCGTTGGCGTGCCGGTGGAAAAAGTCCGTTTAATCGGCCATGATACCGCTGAGACAAACACATCGGGCAGCGCGTCGGCCTCTCGTCTGACCTTCATGGCTGGCAATGCCATCAAGGGGGCGGGTGAAAAAGCGCTGGAAATGTGGCAAAACGAGGAGCGTCCGGCCAAAGCAACCTATCAGTATCGCCCACCGAAAACCACGATGTATGATCCGCTGACCGGCAAAAGTGAGCCGAATTTCAGTTACGGCTATGTTGCTCAGGCGGTAGAGATCGAAATTGATATTGAAACCGGCCATATCTATCTGGTGAAAGTCGTATCCGCCAATGATGTGGGTCGGGCGGTGAACCCGGAACTGGTGCAGGGGCAGATTGAAGGCGCGGTGATTCAGGCACAGGGTTATGCCTTGATGGAAAACCTGATTTCGCACGAAGGCCGCATTTTAAATCCGTATCTTTCGACGTATTTAATCCCGACCGTTTTGGATGTTCCACCTGAGGTGAAATCGGTCATTCTGGAGTATGCTGATCCTATCGGCCCGTGGGGCGTGCGCGGTATGGCAGAGATGCCGCTGCTTCCATTGGCACCGGCCATTGCCGCAGCCGTATTTGATGCGACCGGCGTATGGATTGATTCGCTGCCATTGACACCGGACAAAGTGGTGGCAGCCCTACGTCAACAGGGTATCGGCGTTCTTTAGGCCTCATTTATGAAACTATATGAAGCATTTGACATTGTGCGCGGGGACGTGGTGGCTTTTATCGGCGCTGGGGGTAAAACCGCCGCGCTGATGAACCTGGGTTATGAACTGGCAGAGGCGGGTTGGCGCGTGGTCGCGACAACAACGACCCAAATCGGTGAAGATCAACTGCGCCTGGTGCCACACTCGACCACGGTCAGTGATGGGCCGGATGCACTGTCTGGCGCGCTGAACGAGCATCGTTTCGTGTTTCTTTACGATCATATTCATGATGGCGATGTATACGGTGCCGCGCCGGATTATATCCCGCGTCTGATTGACACGGTGGATGCGGATGTGCTGCTGATTGAAGCGGATGGGGCGCGTGGTTTGCCTCTAAAAGCACCCTATCCCTATGAGCCGGTCATTCCGCCGGAAACGTCATTGGTAGTGCCGGTGGCCTCTGTGTCGGTGCTGGGGCAGGAACTGAACGAGAAGCATGTTTATAACGCCCGCGCGATTATGGATCGTTATGGCTTTGTCGAAGATACGCGCGTCAAATCACCGTGGGTGGCGCAGGTTCTGCGGGATGATAAACTGGGCTTGTACGGTGTGCCAGCTAATGCCCGTGTGATTGTGCTGCTGAATCAGGTAGCGGCACAGGGCTATGCGCGCGCAAGAGCCCGTTTGATCGCCCGCCTGACGTTGCAGTCTCCGCGCGTGAATGGAGTCGCGATTGGCTCAGTGCGCGGTGCTGGCTCGATTTATGAGGTGCAGCGAGCAGTTGGCGCGGTGGTGCTGGCAGCGGGGATGTCGCGCCGCATGGGACAGCCCAAAGTGCTGCTGCCGTGGACAGGCCGCAGAACGATTATCGAGCAGATTTTAGAGCAGTTGATTCTGTCGCGGGTTGAGCATGTGAAAGTGGTGACGGGCAATCGCTCGGCAGAGGTGCGCCAGCTTGCCATTAAGATGGGGGCCGATGTGGTGTTTAATCCGCAGTTCCGCACCGGGGAAATGCTATCGTCGTTAAAAGTCGGTTTGCAGGCCATGCCAGATCATATTCAGGCGGCACTGGTGGTGCTGGGAGATCAGCCGCGCATCCAGCCCAAAGTTGTCGGCCAGGTGATGACCGCTTATGCCGAAGGCAAAGGCAAAATTATCGCACCCAGCTACCAGAAACGGCGCGGCCATCCCATCCTGATTGACCGGCGTTTCTGGCCGGAAATCCTGGCACTGCCAGACGACGGCGCACCCCGCGACGTGATTAACGCCCATGCGGATCAGATTGGTTATGTGAATGTCGATAGCGATAGTGTATTGCGCGATGTTGATACACCAGAAGACTACACCCAGGAGCGCTGGCGCGCAGGGCTGGATGGTTAGGTAAAGTCTAGTCAGTCAAAAAAGAAACTTACTGCGTGAACCACTTCAGCAAACGATTCACCACGCTGCGGCGTTCGATGCTGGTGTTCATACTGTAATATTCTTTCTGAAGCTGCTGGGTTAAATACTCAAGCTCGGATACGCGCATTTTGGCACCGTTGACATTCACCCAGCCATTGTCCATGACCCGTAGTTCTTTGGGTGAGCGCTTGTAAAGCTGTTGGTATGCCTGTGCATAATGCGTGATGATTTGCTGAGAGTGAACATCCATCATATTAAGCCCTCAATGAACCACTGACACTACTATTTTACCGAATTTTTTAGTTGAGCAAATTCGCTCTTTTGTGAGTTTCGTAAATTTTTATTTTTGTGCCGAGCATGGAAGCCCACACACACGAGCAGTATAATCAAATATAACGCAGCCTAACGTATGCTGAGGTAGGAAATATGGCCTATAGCCGAAACAATTATGAACAAGCTGCGGCGTTGATCCGCAGTAAAAATGAAAAACAGCCCAAAATTGGCCTTGTGCTCGGTTCCGGGTTGGGTGGTCTGGCGGATATGCTGGACAACGCCGTTCGGATTCCGTACGAAGAAATCCCCGGCTGGCCGGTATCCACTGTGCACGGTCACAGCGGCCAGTTAGTCATTGGCGAATTAGAAGGGCAGATGGTGGTCGCACAGCAGGGACGCGCTCACTTTTATGAAGGTTATACCCCGCAAGCGGTCGCCTTTCCCATGCGTGTAATGTACCT
The DNA here is from genome assembly GCA_038258185.1 of Aggregatilineales bacterium. Taxonomy (GTDB): domain Bacteria; phylum Chloroflexota; class Anaerolineae; order Aggregatilineales; family Phototrophicaceae; genus JAIOHN01. Next base: position 21,234 of record JBBSQD010000051.1, read on the forward strand.
GCTGGGTGTTCGCTCCGTCATTCTGACCAATGCAGCCGGGGGTATCAACCGCGATTATCGCGTGGGTGACCTGATGCTGTTGAATGACCATATCAATTTTGTCGGGATGGGCGGGAATAATCCGTTGATGGGGCCAAATGATGATTCGTTTGGGCCACGTTTTCTGGGGATGTCACAGACCTATGACCGGCATCTGCGCCAGCAGGCCCAAAAAGTAGCCGATGAGGCCGGGATTACGCTGCATCAGGGGGTATATCTGTGCCTTTCGGGGCCGACGTTTGAAACCCCGGCGGAAATCCGCATGATGCGGACCATTGGCGCGGACGCGGTGGGCATGTCCACCGTGCATGAAGTTCTGGTCGCACGGCACGCCGGGATGCGTGTGATGGCCTGTTCGGGCATTACTAATGTCGCTATCGACACGCTGGATACCGACAGTGACGCCAATCACGAAGAAGTACTGGATGCGGGCAAAGTGCTGGTTCCGCGCCTGACAACCGTGTTGCGAGGTGTTTTAAAGTTATGGCAGGCTTAGTTTATCTGATCGAGCAGATCGCGGTGGGCTTGTATGTCCTGATCGCGCTGGCGATTTTTTTAACCTGGCGGCGCTGGACATTTGCACGACGTGAATACCGTTCCACTTATTTTGAGCTGGAAAAAGACATCGCGAAATATGAACGCGCCAACGCGATCACGTTACTGGTGATTCTGTTAGAGGTGGCTTTGATTGTGGTGGGCATACAGCAGGTGGTCGCGCCGACCATCCGCGCGCAGGATGATACCCAGCAAACGATTGAGATCATCGCCGAGGACGGCGTATTTAACACCCCCGTGCCGGGGCGCAGCGACAATACCGAAATTGACCCCAGTGGGGTGAACCTGACGCCGGACGATTTGCAGTTACGCGTATTGGCTACGCCGACGTTAACGCCAACGCCTGTCGGGACGATTATCGCCAATCCGCCAGCCATAGTTGGCTGTGAGGATGAACGTGCCACCCTGCAAATTCCGGCTAATGGCATGCGCGTGTTCGAGCCGATTGCCATCACGGGAACAGCGAATGTGCCGGATTTTGCCTTCTACCGCTTTGAGCTGCGTGGGCCACAGACTTTGAATAATTTCGCGTTTCTGGCGGAATATACTCAGCCGGTGATTGGGGTCGGCGAATTAGGGCAGTTTGTGCCATCGTTTTATGAACCGGGTCTGTATCAGTTCCGGCTGACGGTGTTTGATAATACCAATATGCTGCGGGCATCGTGCATGGTCACGATTGATATCACCGATCCGATTCCGACCGCTACGCCTTTGCAACAATAATGCGACCCTCAGTTGGGATTATCGGCGCGGGTAAGGTGGGGTGTACGCTGGCGCGTCTGTTAGCTGAGGCGGGTTATGCGATTGGTGCGGTTTACAGTCGCACAGACGAAACGGCGCGGAGGCTGGCGCAGCAGGTTGAATCTGTGGCCGTAACGGATATTGCAGCGATGGTTGCTCAGGCGGATTTATTACTGGTGACCGTGTCGGATGATGCCATCGAAAGCGTCAGCGTAGAACTGTCCACATATGATCTGACGGGTAAAGGCGTGGTGCATACTTCGGGCGTACATGATGCGCACAGCCTCAAGGCTGCCGCAGAAATGGGCGCGATGATCGGCAGTCTGCATCCGGCATTTCCATTTGCCGATTGCGAACAGGCGACACATAACCTACCGGGAGCGACTTTCGCGGTGGAGGCCGAAGCGCTTCAATTGCGCCAATGGCTGCTGGAGATTGTGGCCGCGCTCCAAGGTCAGCCGCTGCTGCTTCAGGCTGAGGATAAAGCGCTGTATCATGCCGCGCTGGTGCTGGTCAGTAATTACAGCGTGACCTTATATGCGGCGGCGGAAAAACTGCTGCTGGATATGGGCGCTGATCGCAAAGCCGCTGATGAAGCGCTTTCGACATTGCTGGAAGCGACGGCAGCGAACATCCGCCAGCAGGGCATCCCGAAGGCGCTGACGGGGCCGCTGGTGCGGGATGATAGCGGCACACTGGCGGCACATATCCATGCCCTGAGGCAAACCGACGACACACTCGCCCAAACTTACTTATATCTGGCGCGCTTATCGCTGCCTCTGCTGACTGCACGTGACTTACCCACAGCAGCGATTGAACGCCTGTTAGAGGAAATCTGAAATGCGCTTAACGATACGCGATATTCAAAAACTGAAAGACCGTGACGAACCGATCCCGATGTTAACCGCTTATGATGCCACCAGTGGCCGTCTGGCTGAAGCCGGTGGGGTGCCGATGCTGCTGGTCGGTGATTCGCTGGGTATGGTGATTCAGGGGCATGATTCGACGATTCCGGTGACGCTGGAACACATTATTTATCACGCGTCGATTGTCACACGGGTGACGCAACGACCACTTATTGTGGGTGATATGCCGTTTATGACCTACAGCGCCAGCGCGGAACAGGCTTTAGGCAATGCCGCGCGTTTGATGCAGGAGGGCGGGGTCGGCGCGGTGAAGCTGGAAGGCGGCGAAAATATCGCGCCGACGATCAAACGGATTGTCGATGCCGGTATTCCGGTGATGGGGCATATCGGCCTGATTCCGCAAAGTGTTAATCGTTTTGGCGGTTTCCGTGTGCAGGGGAAAGAAGTCGCTTCTGCGCAGCATTTACTGCGGGATGCGCAGGCGGTACAGGATGCCGGAGCTTTCGCGGTGGTTCTGGAACTGGTGACCGCGCCGCTGGCGGAGATGATTACCGAAAAGCTGGATATCCCCACGATTGGAATCGGCGCGGGGGCGGGCTGTGATGGTCAGGTGCAAGTGTTCCACGATATTCTGGCGCTGTTTGATGGCCTTATGCCGCGCCACGCCAAGCGTTATATCAATGGCGGTGAAATGATCCAGGCAGCCATCAGCCAGTATGTCGAAGAAGTGCGCAGCAAGCAGTTCCCGACCAGCGAAAACAGCTTTCCAATGAGTGACGAGGTGCTTACCGCACTGCGCGAACAGGGGATGGACGGAAGTGGAGATTATTGATTCCCTGGCGGGACTGCGTGAGGCTCGGCAACGTGTAACGGGGAGCGTTGGATTGGTGCCGACGATGGGTGCACTGCATGCCGGACACCTGTCGCTGGTGGAATTTGCCCGGGCAGAAAATGATTTTGTAATCGCCACTATTTTCGTCAACCCGACGCAGTTCGCGGCAGGCGAAGACCTGTCGAAATACCCCCGCAATCTGGAAGGCGATCTGGCGCTGTTTGAGCAGGCCGGGGTCGATCTGGTATTCACCCCTACGCCCGAAATGATGTATCCATCGGGTTACCAGACCTATGTCGAAGTCACCGAGGTCACACAGGGGCTGGAAGGCGAACAGCGTCCGGGGCATTTTCGCGGAGTCGCCACGGTGGTCAGTAAGCTGTTTCATCTGACACAGCCGACACGGGCCTATTTTGGCCAGAAGGACGCGCAGCAGGCGGCAGTGATTCAGCGCATGGTGTGTGACCTGAATTTTCCGCTGGACATCGTGATTTGCCCGATCACCCGTGAAGCGGATGGTCTGGCGATGAGTTCGCGCAATATTTATCTCAGCGCCGAAGAACGCCAAGCGGCCACGGTGATCAAACTCGCATTGCAGGCAACCTCTGCGGCTTATAATAATGGCGAGCGTGACCCGCAGAAATTACGAAAATGCCTTGAGGCCGTCATCAGCACCGAGCCTTTGGGGTTTGTCGATTATATTTCGGTGGCGGATGCGCGTACTTTATGCGAGCTTACTGCACCGACTGAGCAACCGCTGCTTGTATCGCTGACGGTACGTTTCGGCAAAACGCGTTTGCTGGACAACTGTCTGCTGCCATCAAACCTCAACAACCGGCAGCATCTGGCGCAGATTCTGGGACATAGCTGGTGATTTCAAGGGCGAATCTATCCATTTCTAATGAGTGTTCGATATGTTTCTAAGAATATTTCAGGTTTAATTAATATAATTGATACATGAATTTGAATCTTAGGAGGATTAAATTCGATGTTTTTTGATACGAATTACCTATTCCTGGTATTTATCCCCGCGACACTGATCTCGCTGGCGGCGCAGTGGTATGTACGCTCACAATTCAGCAAATGGGGTCAGACCCCTAACAGTGCTGGTCTGACCGGCGCACAGGTCGCACAGCGTATTCTGAGTAACTCGTCACTGGCAAATGTGAGCTTTAACTATGCTGATCCACGCCGCGCGGCTGCTGCCACAGGTGTGAGTCTGGAGCGTACTGCCGGGGCATTTACGGATCATTATGATCCACGCACGAATACGGTGGCGATGTCGGAAGAAGTGGCGAATAAGCCCTCAGTCGCGGCGATGGCTGTCGTCGCGCATGAATTAGGCCATGCTCAGCAGCACGCCGAAAATTCGATCTTTATCACCATGCGTAATTTTCTGGTGCCTGCGGTCAGCTTTAGCCCACAGCTCGCCTTTGGCCTGATCTTCGCCGGTTTGATCTTTAACATCGCCGGTTTGCTGTGGCTGGGGATTATTTTCTTCGGGCTGGTCGTGCTGTTCAGTGTGCTGACGCTGCCGGTGGAGTTTGATGCCAGCCGTCGCGGCCTGATTCTGTTGCAGGAAGCGGGTCTGATGGGATCACCCCAGGATGCTGGCGGTGCGCGTCAGGTACTGACCGCCGCTGGCCTGACCTATGTCGCCGCTGCCGTGACCGCCATTCTGCAATTGCTGTATTACATCAGTCTGGCGCAACGTCGTCGTTAGATCCATAATCTGAGTATGTATATCAAACAAAACACGCGGCCATTTGGCCGCGTGTTGTTTTATTCCAGGTCGAGATCATGTTGGTCGATTTTGCGTCGTAAGCGCAGGATGCGGCCACGTTCTGGCCGAATACTGTTGAAAATTTCCAGAAATGGCCGCCGCCAGTAGAGGACACGCCGCCGCCATCGGGCAAAGGTATAACTGGCCTGACGACGCTGGCGGTAAAATTTGCGTGAAGTCTGGGTGTTGGCTCCGACCCACTGGACGACCATACTGGCCCATGTCAGACCACCGCCGAAACCCACAAACACAATATAATCCCCGATATCAATTTTACCCTGTTCCAGCGCTTCGCATAAAGCGATGGGAATGGACGCAGCAGAGGTGTTGCCATAACTTTCGACATTGCTCATGAACACATCGGTTTCCAGCTTCAGGCTACGCGCAGCGGATTGTAAAATTCGCGCATTGGCCTGATGCGGTACGATCAAGCGGACATCAGCCAATGTGAGACGGGCACGGGCTAAGGCCTGCAGGATGCTCTCGCCGATGACGCGTGTGGCAAAGCGAAAAACCTCGCTGCCGTTCATATACATTTTGTGCATTTTATGCTCGTCCGGGTTGGCTTCGGGAATATGTGCATCCCGACTGCCGACTGTTGGGATGCCAAGCAGATCCCAGCCGGAACCATCCGACCGCAGCACAGAGGACAGTACACCGCCTTCAATATCGCTGGCCTGCAACACGACTGCGCCAGCGCCATCCCCAAACAGAATACAGGTTCCGCGATCCTGCCAATCCATTACGCGACTCATCGTTTCGGAGCCAATGACCAGCGCGGTATGGTTGCTGCCAGAGCGGATGGATTGCGCGGCCATATCCAGTGCGTAAACAAACCCGGAACAGGCCGCGCTCAGGTCAAATGCGCCCGCTTTGGATGCGCCCAACCAGTCCTGTATCAGGCTAGCGGTACTGGGGAATATATTCTCCGGCGTGGAAGTCGCCACGACCACCAGGTCGATTTCAATCGGCAGCAGGTCAGCGACTTCTAAGGCGCGTTGGGCGGCTTTTAAACCCAGTGTCGCGGTGGATTCGTTTTCTCCGGCAATGCGACGTTCCTTGATGCCTGTCCGCGCTTGAATCCATTCATCACTGGTTTCGACAATGGCTTCCAGATCCTGATTGGTGAGGATTTTCTCCGGCAGGGCCATCCCCCAGCCCACGATGTGCGCGTAGATACCGGATTGATACATGGGGGGGGAATCGGTTTTACGAGTGGCCATTGGCGTGGTATTTGCTAAAGAGCAGAACCGCGTTATGACCGCCGAAGCCAAACGAATTGCTCATAACGACATCAATATTCTGCGAGACACCCACATGCGGTGTGTAATTCAGATCACATTCCGGGTCGGGGTTATCGAGGTTAATCGTGGGCGGGATAAAGCTCTCATTGATCGCCATGATGGAGAATACCGCCTCTACCGAACCCGCCGCACCCATCAGATGACCGGTTACGGACTTGGTCGAGCTGACCGGGATTTCATAAGCCTGTTCACCCAGCGCTCGTTTGATGGCGAATGTCTCGCTTTTGTCATTCAGCGGGGTACTGGTGCCATGCGCGTTGATGTAATCAATATCCTCGGCGGTAATGCCAGCATCTTCCATCGCCAGCTCAATCGCTTTAGCGGCACCTTCGCCGGTTTCCAGCGGTGCGGTGATGTGATAAGCATCCGATGTATGGCCGTAACCGACCACTTCCGCATAGATTTTCGCGCCACGAGCACGGGCATGTTCCAGTTCTTCCAGCATCAACAGGGCGGCACCCTCTGCCACTACAAACCCATCACGATCAATATCAAACGGGCGTGAGGCTTTTTCCGGCTCATCATTGCGCCGCGAAATCGCGGTCATGTTGTTGAAGCTGGCAATCGTGATATCAATCAGGCTCGCCTCGGCACTGCCGGCCAGTGCTGCGACCGCATCCCCACGGCGGATAATCTCGGTAGCTTCCCCGATGCAATTGTTGCCTGTCGCGCAGGCGGTGGAAATGGCAAAGTTGGGGCCGCGCATCCCATAGTGCATGGAGATTTTGCCGGACGCACTGTCGGGCAGCATCATCGGCACCATCAACGGGCTGACGGCCTTCGCGCCGCGCTCCAGAAATATCTTGACGCTTTCATAAACGGAAGCGATACCGCCAATGCCCGACCCCACCACACAGGCGACATCATAATGGTTATCTGGTGTGATTTTCAGGCCAGAATCCTGGATCGCCTGCTCCGCCGCGATCAGCGCCAGGTGCGTGACGCGGTCAGTACGGCGGGCTTCGCGCCGTCCCAAAAGCTTATCCGCATCAAAATTTTTTACTTCGCCCCCAAAATGATTTTCAAGATGGGAGGTGTCAAATCGGGTAATAGGAGCAATGCCTGTTATTCCCGCAGCAGCGTTAGACCAGGCTTCCTGAACTGAATTACCGGTGGGACACATGATACCCATCCCGGTTACGACAACACGTCGACGTTCCACGATAACCTTCCTTCGATTTTGACCGACTCGGGTTC
>JBBSQD010000052.1:0-28275 GCA_038258185.1 Aggregatilineales bacterium
GTCCGGGCGATCTCGCTGCGCGGGTCAACTTCATCCAGCACGGTCGGGAACATCCAGTAACCATCTTCATAACCGCTGACCGCTTTGCTGCGACCATCGACCAACACTTTTGCTGTGTTCGACTGTTCACCTTTGGCGATAATCTGCGCGATGCGTTCCTGGCTGCGGCCATCAATTACCGGCCCCATCTGCACCGCATCATCCATGCCATAACCCACCACCCGGCTGGATGCAGCATCCGCGATCATTTCGGTAAAGCTGTCCCGCGCACCGCCAACGGTCACCGCGACCGAAGCCGCCAGACAGCGCTGTCCGGCACAGCCAAACGCGGAGTCGGCCATAATGCGGGTGGTCGTGTCCATGTCGGCATCCGGCATAATCACCACAGGATTTTTCGCCCCGCCCTGGCACTGCGCCCGTTTGCCATTAGCCGTGGCGCGGCTGTAGATGTATTTAGCCACCGGCGTTGAGCCGACAAAGCTGACCGCTTTCACCAGCGGATGATCGAGAAGCGCATCAACCGTTTCCTTGTCGCCATTCACCAGTTGAATGACGCCTTTGGGGAAACCCGCCTGATCAATCAGCTCGAACAGACGCGCCGTGGTCATCGGCACTTTTTCGCTGGGCTTAAGAATAAAGCTGTTGCCGGTCGCCACGGCATACGGCAAAAACCACAGCGGGATCATGCCGGGGAAATTAAACGGTGTGATCGCGGCGGTCACACCCAGCGGCTGACGCATCATGTGTTCGTCAATGCCGCTGGCAATATCTTCGTTGTTATACCCCTGAATCAGCGACGGCATCCCACAGGCGACCTCGACATTTTCGATGCCGCGCCGCAGTTCGCCCATGCTTTCCTTGAAGGTCTTGCCACATTCATTGGTGATGATCTGCGCCAGTTCTTCGATATGCTCATCCAGCAGATATTTCAGCTTAAACAGCGGCTGAATCCGCTCGCCTACCGGGACGCGTCGCCATTCCAGAAACGCCTCGTAACCCGCATCCACCGCTTGCGCCACGACTTCTTTCGGCGTGAGCAGCACTTCGCCGATCACCGCCGCGCTGGCAGGATTCACTACCTGCTGATGCTGGGCGCTGGCTTGGTCGTGCCACTGCCCGTTAATATAATCGCCAATTTTTGTTATCATTGTCCTGCTCCTTATCGCTTACACGCACAACCTACGCGTTGATCTTCACCGGGCGGTTTTCCCGGTAGGATTGTAAAGCTGCCATCGCCATCACCACCGGCGCACGACCATCCTGACCGCTGACTGGCGGCGCGGTATCTTCCGCCACACACTGCACAAAAGCTTCCAGCTCCGCCTGATACGACGGCAGATAACGCTCAAGAAAGAAGTTCAGCGGCAAATCACGCTGGACCTGCTGCGCCGTGCTGAAAGTCACTGCATTCGGGTACTGATTCTCGCTGCGAGCAGAACCCGCACTGCCAAAGACTTCGACGCGCTGGTCATAACCATAGACCGCCTGCCGACTGTTATCAATGGTGCCAATCGCCCCATTCTTGAATTTCAGCGTGATTAACGCCGTGTCAATATCCCCGGCTTCACCAATGCGCGAGTCTACCATCACCCCGGCAGCGGTATAGACTTCATCGACTTCACCCAGCAGAAAACGCGCCATGTCAAAATCGTGGATGGTCATATCGAAAAACAGCCCGCCAGAAACTTTAATGTACTCAATCGGCGGGGGTGCCGGGTCACGGCTGATAATGTGCATGAGATGCGGTGTGCCGATCACGCCACTTTCAATCGCCTGCTTGATGCGCGCGTGATTCGAGTCGAAACGACGGTTAAAGCCGATCATCAGCTTCACACCCGCCTGCTCGACAGCCGCCAGCGCCGCGTCAATTTTAACCAGATCCGCCGCAATCGGCTTCTCACAGAAGATGTGTTTACCGGCCTGTGCTGCCTGCGTGATAAACGGCGCATGGGTGTCCGTGCTGGATGCGATCACCACCGCCTGAATCGATGAATCATCCAGAATTTGCTGGAAATTCTCCGCCACCTGCGGGATGCCATACTGGCTGGCGCAGGCTTTTGCCGCGTTCAGATCGACATCTGTCACGCTGACCAGTTCCGCCCCAGGCACCTGCTGGCTCAAGGTCTGTGCGTGGATGCGCCCGATGCGCCCGGTTCCCACCATGCCTAAACGAATTTTATTGACCACTTCTCAGTCTCCATCCACTGCCTAAGATGAGGCAGGGTCATCAGTAAAATGATTAAATTCATCTGGTACGGACACGGCATGCCGTGTCCGTACACTTAATTCTATTTTCCCGCGCTCTACAGGAAATAGCGCTCGTTCTGACGCGCCGCCTCGTAATCTTCGCGTGCCTCTTCAACCGCCGGATTCTCCGATACTTCTGACACCGCCACATCCCACCACGACTCGTATCCGCCAACACGCTGGCGACGATCCACTTCGGTGACAATGCACACCGGCTGGTTTTTGATCTCACGCGCGGCCTGCAATGCGTCCATCAGTTCCGCGCGATTGCTGGCGCGGATGACATGCGCCCCCAGGCTGGCACAGTTGGCGGCATAATCCACTGGCAATACTTCGCCATCCAGCTGATCGCTGTCGGTGCGATAGCGATATTTCGTGCCGAAGCCGTCACTGCCGACGCTTTTCGACAGGCCGCCAATGCTGGCATAACCGTGATTATCCAGCACGACAATATTGACTTTGATGCCTTCCTGCACCATCGTCACAATTTCGCTGTTCATCATCAGAAAGGAGGCATCCCCCACCATTACATACACTTCGCGCTCCGGGTCAGCCATTGCGACTCCTAGCCCACCAGCAATCTCGTAGCCCATACACGAGAAACCATATTCGAGGTGATAACCGCGCGGATCACGGGTGCGCCATAATTTATGCAGATCCCCGGGCAAGCTCCCCGCCGCACACAGCACGACATCCTTGGGCTGGCTGAAAGTGTTCACCAGACCGATCACCTCACCCTGGCTGATCAGCGGTTCGTGCTCCAGATTATAGATGCGGCTGACTTCCGCGTCCCAGGCGGCATTGTAATTTTTCGCCCGCTGCTGATAAGCCGCCGGGGTCTGATAATCACCCACCGCCACGATCAGTTCTTCCAGCGTAGCGCGGGCATCCCCCGTCAGCGGCAGAGCACCGCGTTTATAGGAGTCAAATTCGGCGACATTGATATTGATAAAACGCACATCGGGATTCTGGAAAGCGGTATTGGATGCCGTGGTGAAATCGCTGTAACGGGTGCCGATGCCGATAATCAGATCGGCCTCACGCGCAATGACATTCGCGCCTTCAGTACCGGTCGTGCCGACAGCACCCAGATTCAACGGTACATCATAATTGAGCGAGCCTTTGCCAGCCTGCGTCTCGCCGATGGGGATGCCGGTTTTCTCGACAAACGCCTTCAGCGCGGCATGGGCTTCACTGTAATGAACCCCGCCTCCCGCCACAATCACCGGCGCACGGCTGGCGCGAATCCACTCTGCCGCCTGCTGGATGAGGCTACTGTCGGGGCGATTGCGCGGAATCACCCAGACGCGTTTTTCAAACATTTCTGCTGGATAATCAAAGGCTTCGGTCTGCGTGTCCTGCGGCAAAGCCAGCGTGACCGCGCCAGTCTCCGCTGGCGAGGTCAGCACGCGCAGCGCTTCCGGCAGCGAGGTAATTAACTGCTCCGCCCGTGCGATGCGATCCCAGTAGCGCGAAACCGGCTTAAAGCAGTCATTCACGCCAATATCCTGCGTATGTTCACTTTCGAGCTGCTGCAAAACCGGCGCCTGAATCCGCTGGGCGAAAATATCCCCCGGCAGCAGCAGCACCGGAATGCGATTAACCGTCGCCAGCGCCGCGCCGGTCAGCATATTCGTCGCACCGGGGCCGATGGATGAGGTACAGGCGAAGGCTTGCAGGCGATTTTTGTGCTTGGCATAGGCCACCGCCGCATGCACCTGAGCCTGCTCGTTGCGCGATTGATGGTAGCGGATTTCCCCGGCATATTGCTGGAGTGCCTGTCCGATCCCCGCGACATTGCCATGCCCGAAGATGCCCCATACCCCGGCAAAAAACGGATTTTCCTGCCCATCGCGGCTCACATATTGTTTCGACAGATAGTAAATGAGTGCCTGCGCCATCGTCAGGCGGGTTGTCGTTGTCATGATAAAAATCCTTTTAATAGACTATAAAAGGCCGCACATAGACACTGCCTTTAATATTTTGACTTTCCCCCTTCAGGTCGGAAACAAAACCTTTAGGGTTTGAAACAAACTGTTTGGGATCATATATTATTATCCATAAGTGCTTACATATGGGATGTGATCTATAACGATCAATATCAATAATCAATTCATCACCTAAACGTTTCGCATGGCTTTGATCGCGAACGATTTTTGTTTCGATCACCACTTCATATTCAGGGAGAACAAAATCTATACGAGCGCTGGCACCGGCATAGCTTGGTGTATATTCCTCTGGGCGAATATCATTAATCCACGGAGCCATTAACGCGTGAAATAAAGTCTGCAAATCATACTCATTGTCAAATTCAAGAAAATGAGCATTTTTCCTTCTGTTTTTGAGCGGTTGTATTGCTCTTGGAATGCCATGAATAAGTGTTTCAAGAAGCTCTTCGACCTGCAAAGAGATTTCTAAATTCTCTCTCTGAACTCTTTTTGTTTGCCCTGATTTCTCCAATTGTTGTTCGAGAAACTTTTTATCACTTTCAGGAATTTGCTCATTATCAATAATCAGATTTGCAACTTCACCAAGAATATTACTCAGATTTTCGGGTGCGTTCGCTTTTATGCCTTCCACCCAACCATACACAGCATTCGTTCGTGAGCTGGTGTGTTCTTCATATACTTGATTCCAGTCCAGCGATGCTCCGCCAAAAATGAACAAATCATCGATCGATTGAATTACATAGTATCTCTTGCATAACACAGCAATTTTCCGAACAAGTAGCTCGCTCATGACTTAAATCTCGCTCTACAACTTAGCGCGGTTCCATGCCATGATGTACCAGCGGCACACGCGGATCCTGAAACGTCCACGTGTCCTTGACCCAAGCGTAATCCGGGTCATCCATGTTCGCCAGCGATTGCGCCGACCCCGCCAGAAAATTGAGATAATAGGTGTTGTAGCCGTGCGCGCTTACCACCGGATGATAGCCTTCTGGCACCAGCACCGCGTCATGCTGTTGCGCCATCATCAGGCCGTCAATACTGCGATCATCGTTATACACGCGCTGATAGGCATAGCCATTAGGACTATCGATTTTGTAGAAATAGATTTCTTCCAGATCGGCTTCCAGCAGGTTGCCCTGTGCGTCTTCGCGGTGAACATCGTGCTTGTGCGGCGGATAGCTAGACCAGTTACCAGAAGGCGTATACACCTCGACACACACCAGACGATGACAATCAAAACCGGGGTGCAGAACGCCATTAATCTGGCGCGTGGCATTTGCCCCACCTCGAATCTCAATTTTGCTGTCTTTGGGGGTCACCAACTGCGCCGGATGATTTTCGTCGGTCGGCACCCAGCATGACGCGACTTCCAGATTATCGGTCAGCGCCTCAATCTCAAAGTCAACGTTTCTTGGCAGATACAGCGCCCACGGCATGCCGCTGAACACATCAGGCCGCCGCCCCAGGCTGAGATATTCGCCGCCGCTGGTGCGGATGTGGCAGCGTCCGCCCAGAATTACGGTCACATGCTCAAATTCGCCCACATTGTTGCTGTAACGTTCGCCTTTATTCAGGCGCAGCGCAGCCATGTTCAGATAATCCCACCCTGCTTCCTTAGCGTTGACCTGGGCAAAAATGCCACTTTCGCCGCTGTCCTGTGACTTTACCAGCATCGTTTCCGCTGTATAGTTCATGCTTCAATCCTTTGGTTCATCGAAATAATTTTTTATGTCTGCCCGATCAATCGCCCTGTATATTGTCGGCTTCTGCCATCACGGACAAGGCATCCCACAGGGAGGCTAATGCACTGCCGTGTCCCTACTTAGCACTCAGCACTTCTTCTACTTTATTACTTCTTTTAATTAATCCAACCCGCCGAAAGGCTGGACAAACGCCTCCACTTCGGGCAGGGTCGGCATGAAATTAGCGCAACCATGTTTGGTCACGACCACCGCGCCGCAGGCATTCCCCAAACGCGCGGATTTATACCAGTCCCAGCCATTAACATAGCCATACAGGAAGCCGCCACCAAAAGCATCGCCAGCCCCCAGGATGTTATAAATCTCGACTGGGAAACCCGGCACCTGAGTCACTTCACCACCCGGCAGATGCACCCGCGCCCCCTGTGACCCGACCTTTTCGATCACGGCTTCCAGCCCATGCCGCAGCATGACCTGAATGGCGCTGGCCGAATCCCCGGCAACGTGCGTATCCGAAATCTGCGAATGCGTCAGCGACATCTGCGACGAGTCGGTGAGCATCGCGGCGTTAATCTCATCCTCGGTGCCGATGACCACATCCACCAGCGGCAGTGCTGACCGTACCACCACGCCGAAAGCGCGTACGTCATGCCATTGGTCAGGCCGGAAATCGACATCCAGAATGACCTTCGCGCCCGCCTGACGTGCCATCTCCGCCGCGAACATCGTCGCGCTGCGGCTTGGTTCTTTGCACAGGTTCGTGCCGGCAAATTGAAACACTTTACAATTCGTGACCGGCGCGGCCAGCACATCATCAATCGTCAGGTTGATATCGGCGCAGTTATCGCGGTAATACACCAGCGGAAACTTGTCCGGCGGCTCAATGCCCAGAATCACCGCGCTGCTGCGATTCTGTGCTTTGCGGGGGATAAATTTCGTCTCCACGCCCTCTTTGTTCAAAAAGTTGAGGATAAAATCGCCCACCGGGTCAACGCCAACTGCGGTCAGCAGGGCGGTTTTCAAGCCCAGCCGATGCGCCCCCACGCTGATATTGGTCGGTGAGCCACCGACATACGCGGCAAAGCTGTTAATATCGACAAACGGTGTGCCCACATCATTTGAATAAAGGTCTATCGAGCTGCGGCCCATATTCAATAAATCATAAGTTTTGGTCATTTTTCCCTGCCTTAGATAATAAAAGTTGTTGATGTCCATTGCTCGTATGAGGTCGATGCCCCAGGTCTAGGGACAGATCATGCGCCGCCACCATTACCATCTGCGCCAGTTCGGGGATGCGTTTATTGGTAACGCGCACCGTCGGCCCGGAAACGCCAATCACCGCTACCGTCACCCCCATATAATCATAAACCGGCGCTGCCAGACAGCGCACCCCTTCCTGATGTTCTTCATCATCCAGCGCATAACCCTGCTGGCGCACCTGCTCCAGATGTTTGATAAGCGCATGATGATCGGTGATGGTATTAGGCATAATCGCCTGGGGGTTTTTGGGAATCGGAATGTTGGAGAAGGCCAGCAGGCTTTTGCCCACAGCTGTGCAATGGAGCGGAATCATGCGGCCAATGCCACCCACCACCCGCAGTGACGCTTCCGCCTGCACATCGTCAATCATCAGCGCTTTGCCTTCGGAATAGACCGCAGTATGCGAGCATTCGCCAGTTTCATCCACCAGGCGATACAGATAGGGTTTGGCTTTCTCGCGCACCGGAATACGATTCAAAAGCTGCCAGCTCATCTGATGGATGCGCTTGCCCAGCACATACCCGCGCGACTCGGTGTCGCGCTGGAGGTAATCATAGTTGACCAGTGTTTTCACCAGCCGCGAGGCGCTGCTTTTATCCACGTCCAGCAAGGCCGCCAGTTCAGTAATGGTCATACCACCGTCCGCACTGACCACCAGATCGAGAATTTTCAAGCCACGCGCCAGGGATTGCATTTCACTCATAAAACCCCTTTGTTGTGCTATCTGCAACAAATTGTGTTTTTAAACTTCATAAACACAAATTTGTTGACAATACTGCGCGGTGAGTGTACTATGGCCTCGTAACTTTTGGCAAGTACCACCGCCAGAAGGTCGAGGTTAATCGCATCAAATAAAAAGGTTGATATTCTTCCTGACCCCTCCCCAGCCCTCCCCGAATTCGAGGAGGGAGCTAGATACGGCAGATCCAAAGTCTCCCCTGAATTCGGGGGAGATTTAGAGGGGGTTAAAATCACCATCAGTCAATTATCAGCATTTAACAATTTGATGCCGTTGACCTGCCCAAAATACGTGAAATAGTCGCACTGAAATAATTAATTTTTCTTACAAATCTGAGGTTATTATGGCAAAAGTAGGCATTGGCGTGATCGGCCTGGGGCGTATGGGGCAGGTTTACGCCTACCATACTGCAAATCAGATTGCCGACGCAGCTCTGATTGCTGTGGCAGACCCCCGCCAGGAAGTGACCGAACAGTTCGCCAGTCAATTCCCCACTGTACAAACCTATGCCGACTATCATGATCTGCTGGCCGACCCGCGCATTCAGGGCGTGATTATCGCCACACCGACGCATACCCATCGCGATCTGGTGATCGAAGCCGCACAGGCCGGTAAAGCCATCTTCTGCGAAAAACCCACCGCCCTCACCCTACAGGCCACCGACGATATGATCGCCGCGACCCAGCAGGCGAATGTTCTGTTTCAGGTTGGGTTCATGCGCCGTTTCGATACAGCCTATGCCGAAGCCAAACGCAAAATTGACGAGGGGGTAATCGGCCAGCCTGTGACCATTCGCTCTATCGGGCGTGACCCGCATCGCACCAGTCTGGAATTCGCCAATCCCGCCGTCAGCGGTGGTCTGATCGTCGATATGGCTATCCACGACTTCGATGTGCTGCGCTGGCTGATGGCCGACGAAATCCAGCGCGTCTATACCGAAAGTGCTTCGCTGGTCTATCCCGAACTGGTTGATGTCGGTGATGTCGATAACGCCATGATTAATGTCCGCTTTACGGGTGGCGGCCTGGGTAATGTCGAGGTCAGCCGCACCGCTATTTACGGCTACGATATTCAATGTGAAGTCGTCGGCTCCAAAGGCACCCTGCAGATTGGCTATCTGCGCGAAACACCGGTCTATGTGCTGACTCAGTCCGGCCTCAGCCATGATGTCGTCCCGCATTTTCCCCAGCGCTTTGGCAAAGCCTACACGACCCAAATCGAGCATTTTGTCGATTGTGTCCGCCACGACAAAACACCCATCGTCACTGCCACGGATGCCCGCGCTGCCTTACAGGCCGTCCTCGCCGCAACTCTGTCGCAGCGAGAAGAACGCGTCGTCTATGTGCAGGAAGTCCACCACTAACGCTTAAATCCGTACCGTTTCAGGTATGGCTTAAGAACCTCGTCCAACGAATCCACAGGAGGTGTTCTGACCCTTGATTGATGCCCTACTCAGGTTATTTTGTTTCCTATAGATTTTATGAAAGGTAAGGTTAAATCTATGTCACGTTTCATTAAATTGATGATTATTATTGTCGTTCTTTTGCTGCCGCTCAGCAGCGCCGCCATCGCTCAGGATGATATGCGACCCTATCGGATTGTCGTGGTCACGCATGGTCAGGCGTCCGATCCGTTCTGGTCAGTCGTGAAAAACGGTGTCGATCAGGCAGCCACCGATATGCGCGTCACCGTCGAATATCAGGCACCGCCGACCTTTGATATGGTCGCCATGTCGCAGTTGATTGACGCGGCTGTCGCCAGTGAACCGGATGGTCTGGTCGTTTCCGTGCCCGATCCTGACGCCCTTGGGCCGTCTATCCAGGCCGCCATTGATGCCGGTATCCCGGTGATTTCGATCAACTCCGGCAGTGATGTCGCTGAAGAACTCGGCGTGCTGGCGCATGTCGGCCAGACCGAATATGAAGCTGGTTACGGTGGTGGCATCCGCATGGGCGATGCTGGCGCAACCAAAGCACTGTGCGTGAATCAGGAAGTCGGTAATATCGGCCTTGATCTGCGCTGCCAGGGTTTCACCGATGCACTGGCCGAATCTGGCGCGACTGTCGAAGTTCTGGCCGTTGATCTGGCCGACCCCACTGGCACCGCCAACCGTGTCGCTGCCGCGCTGGAAGGCGACCCCGATATTGACGCCGTTCTGGCACTTGGCCCCACCGGCGCAATCCCGGTGCTTCAGGCCATCACCGATGGTGGAATGCTCGGTGAAATTCTGCTGGGCACATTCGACCTTTCGCCGGAAGTGCTGGAAGCCGTGCGCGATGACAATATGCTGTTCGCCATTGACCAGCAGCAGTACACCCAGGGCTATCTGTCGGTTGTTTACATGACCCTGTATCTGTCGAACCTGAACACCCCCGGGAATATTCTGATCCCCACCGGCCCGGGTTTCGTCACGCAGGATACCGCCGCCCAGGTAATTGAACTAAGCGCAGCCGGTACACGCTAAAATCAATCGTGCGGCGGATGCCAATGCTTGCATCCGCCGCCTATGCCGTCCCATCCAAAAATAGAATTTAATGCAGGGACACGGCATGCCGTGTCCGTACCAAATGATTTATAGATACTAAACCAATGATTACGGAAGATCCCTATGTCCACACAAGCGGCGGATTCCAACGCGAAAGATGAGCGCGTTTTACAGGAAAGTTTTCTCAAGAAAGTTTTACGCCGTCCTGAATTAGGCGCAGTCGGTGGCGCGATCCTGGTCTGGATATTCTTCGCGGTGTTCGGGGGCAGTCGCGGCTTTCTGAGCCTCAGAGGCGCGGCGAATTATCTCGAAGTCGCGGCGGAGCTCGGCATTCTGGCGGTGGCTGTCGCCCTGTTGATGATCGGCGGTGAGTTTGATCTGTCGATTGGGTCAACCATCGGCGCCACCGGGATGATCACGGCCATTCTCAGTGTCGAGTTCGGCTGGAATATCTGGGCGGCCATTCTGGTTTCGTTTGTTTTCGCCGTGGCGATAGGCATCTTAAACGGCTTTCTGGTCATTCGTACCAAACTCCCCTCTTTTATCATTACGCTGGGCAGTCTCTTTATTATCCGTGGTGCGACGATTGGTATCACGCGTTTAATCACCGGGCGCACCCAGGTCGGCGGGCTCAAAGATACGCTGGGTTTTGACTCAGCCTCGGCTGTGTTTGCCAATTCGCTGGATATTCTCGATCCGGCTTCGTCCCGTGGGCTGAACGCCTCCTTCTCGATCTCCATTTTCTGGTGGCTGCTCATCGCGGCGCTGGCGACGTATCTGCTGCTGCGGACACGCCCCGGCAACTGGATTTTCGGCATCGGCGGCGACGAAAACGCCGCGCGTAACGTCGGCGTACCCGTCAACCGCATGAAAATTATCCTGTTTATCCTGACTGCGACTTCCGCGTGGCTGGTCGCGACCATTCAGGTGCTTTCTACCGGCGGCGCGGACACGCTGCGCGGGGAACAGCGCGAATTTTATGCCATTATCGCGGTGGTGATCGGCGGTACATTGCTGACTGGCGGTTATGGTTCGGCCATTGGCGCGGTTTTTGGCGCGCTCATCGTCGGCATGGTGCAGCAGGGTATCGTCTTCACAGGCATTGATTCCGACTGGTTTATGGTTTTCCTGGGTGGCATGTTGATTATCGCCGTTCTGGTGAACAACTACATTCGCAAACGCGCATCGGAAGCAAGATAAGATGACGACTCCTATTCTCGAAGTCCGTGAAATCTCCAAATACTTTGGCAGCGTTATCGCGCTGAATAATGTATCCATGTCGCTGATGCCGGGTGAGGTGATGTGCCTGCTGGGGGATAACGGCGCGGGCAAATCCACGCTGATTAAAACGCTGTCCGGCGTGCATAAACCTGATGAGGGCGAATATCTCATCAACGGCCAACCGGTCAGCTTTAATTCACCCCGTGACGCGCTGGACAGTGGCATCGCCACTGTCTATCAGGATCTGGCCATGATCCCGCTGATGAGTATCGCCCGTAATTTTTTCCTGGGTTCGGAGCCGACAATCGGCAGGGGTATTTTGCGCCGCTTCGATGTCCAGCGCGCGCACATCATTGTGCGTGAGGAGCTTGAAAAAATGGGCATTGATATCCGCGACCCCAATCAGGCAGTCGGTACTCTGTCGGGCGGTGAGCGTCAATCTGTGGCGATTGCGCGTGCAGTCTACTTTGGCGCAAAAGTCCTGATTTTAGACGAGCCGACTTCCGCGCTGGGGGTCAAGCAGGCAGGAACCGTCCTGCGTTACATCGCACAGGCACGCGCACGCGACATCGCGGTGATTTTTATCACGCATAATCCATATCATGCCTACCCGATTGGCGATACTTTCACCATTCTTAAGCGCGGCAAAACCCAGGGGACATTCAGGAAAAATGAGATTTCGCGCGACGAAATGATTCATATGATGTCCGGCGGGGATGAACTGGAACGGTTGGAACATGAACTGCGCGAATTCAGTGACCAGCAGTCTCAGGGATTGGCTAACGCGCTGCATGCAGGAGAGAATTCTTAAAGCCTGACCATCGTCGCAAAATACATCTCTGCAACAGACCCCAGCCTGCGGAGGTTCGATGTCGCCTGCGCCCCTCCCCATAAAAAAGTAACTTTATCCCCTGACTGACCTATCCAATAAAAGTCCATCTGGTTGAAGGTTAAGTCTGCTTTCCGTTTTACAATGATTTGTGAAGTATGTAAACGGAGAAACTGAATCATGGATAGCCTCAAGTTGTTTGAGCTCTGCACCAATCGCCACTGGTGTCCTCAGAGTGAAACTTTCACAGGAGCAGACAGCCTGTTGACTGCTGTAGATGAAGGCTGGGTTATCCATCAGGATATCCTGCTCAGAACCTACAATCTGCGCTCAAGCTGTGTGACCACCGTCTACAGTTTTTATTTGCAGCGTGAATCCAACGTAGCGCTGATTAATGTCGTCGCCAATCCCTTCGTACATCAACTGATTAAAGAGAAGGGTCTGATTGTCCACACGCAGGATACGCGCTACAAAATTTTCAGCCAGACGCGCTCTTCCTATGAAATTGTCCGACAGAAAGATGTTTCTTTTGCCTGAAAATAACCGTGCCGGCTCATTGCACTGAGTTTGTTGGCAGGCATTTCAACCTGATGTAAAGGCAGGTCACTTGGAAAATTATACATTTGATCTTCAGCGTATCTTTTTTGGAGATCTACCGCTCTTATTCCTCCTGGAAATAGCCCTGCGTACCTTAATCTTATACGTTTATGCCGCTACTCTGATCCGTCTCGCACCGCGTACCAATATCGGCCAGATGAACAGCCTGGATTTACTGGTGATTATCGCCCTGGGGTCATCGCTGGGTGACCCCATGTTTTACCCCGATGTACCGATTGTGCATGGAATGGTCGTCATTACTATTGTGATCGGCCTTCAGGCACTGCTCGTCCGTTTAACACAACGCAGTGACACTATAGAAGGGCTGATCGAAGGTGACCCTATCCGCGTTATCATCGACGGCATGTTAGATGTTGATGGCATGAAAGAAGCTCAGCTCACCCGTGAAGATGTGTTTGCCCACCTGCGCCTGAATGAATATGAACATCTGGGACAGGTGCAATCTGCGTTTATTGAGACAAACGGCCAAATCAGCATGCATGCCTTCCCAAACGGGCAGCAGAAAAAAGGCTTTAAGATCATCCCGCCTGTCCACCGCGCTGGTTGGACACAATATAAAACCGGGGAGGCTGTGCCCGAATCGAATGATTTTGCCTGTTATACCTGCGGCAATATTGAGCATTACGAGGCGGGTCAAACCTTTCACGATTGCCCCCGTTGTCAGTATCCCACCTGGGTCAACGCGGTCGCTCAGCCCGACAATCCCACCAGTTTCAGCTAATCCAAATCCACCCCATTTAACACCCCCGATTGCTTCACTCACGCTAAAAACTATGCTAAAATAAAGCTTTACAGAACAGATAATCTACCACACCAGAGAGCAGGCACATGGCGGATTTACCGACTGTAGTATTTGAGTCCGAGGCGAAATGGGAGGCGTGGCTGACCGAAAATTATGGCGACTCTCAGGGTGTTTGGCTGAAGATCGCCAAAAAGGGCACGGGTGTCACAACCGTCAATTACGCGGATGCGCTGACGGTGGCGCTGTGTTTTGGCTGGATTGACGGCCAAAGAAATAAATTTGATGAAGTCTATTTTCTACAAAAATTCACACCGCGCCGCCCTAAAAGTATCTGGTCACAGGTCAATTGCGCCAAAGTCACCGAGCTGATCGAACAGGGGCGTATGCGCGAGCCGGGGCTGGCAGAGATCGAAAAGGCCAAACAGGATGGGCGCTGGGATGAGGCTTATCCCTCGCAAAGCAACGCGACTGTACCGGACGATCTGCAACAGGCGCTGGATCAGAACCCACAGGCTCAGGCCTTTTTCGACAGCTTAAACAGCCAGAACCGCTTTGCCATTCTCTTCCGACTGCACACTGCCAAAAGAGCAGAAACCCGCCAGAAGCGCCTCAATGAGTTTATAATCATGCTCACTGAAGGCCGAAAAATCTACAATTAAAGACAAACAAAAAAGCCACAGATTATAAACAATCTGTGGCTTTGCAAACTCACTTCAGAAGTTCAGTGCTGCGGGTTTACTATGCAGCGATTTCTTGCTGAATTTCTTCTTCAGCTTCCTTAACGCCTGCCAGTCCACCCATGCCAGCGGCAAATGCGCCGATCAGCAGAGCGACAAACAGTACACCAGCGATCATGGCTACGGTATCCGCGACAGCCTGACCCGCTTGCTCAATCGTTTCCTGAGCATCGGTACGCAGTTGGACAAAAGTCTGTTCCCAGTTGTCCAGTGTAGCGCGGGCTTCGTCTTCGGTCAGGTTCGTGTTGGCGACCAACACATTGACCAGATCCTGACGATCAGCCTCTTCAATCGAGTCCAGCATCAGGAAGCGTTGAATAGCGACGTTGACCTGTGTCTGAGCAAGAGTCGGGTTCTGCGCAATATCATTGGCAGTGCTGCTGGCAATATTTCCGGCTTGATTTGCCTGATTATCCAGTTGACCGGGCTGTAAAGCAGGGTCACCGGTATCAGCCAGCAGTGCACGAACATCATTCTGGATGCCTTGCATAGTCAGATCCTGCAAATTCAAGGCTTGTGCAACCTCAGGTGAAACATCTGAAATCGCCTGTCCAGCCGCGCCAAGTCCGGTGGTGATGGCATTGGATAAGCCATTGATGATGCTGCCGACGGATGAAGTCAGCATCGCAAGGCTCACAAGACCAACCACGGCCCAGGTCACCAGACCATGCAGGATACCTTCAAGATCATTCAGCGTGCCGGACATACGGCTGGCAATAAAGCCACCCAGGAACAGGGATAGCAGCGTTGTAGCCGCCAGCCAGATGACCGCGCCGGTTCCCAACCCTTCGGTGGGGTTGATTTCCGTAGTGGGGTTAACGGTGTTGGCACCAATACTCAGTCCCAACAGATTAAGCGTGATCATGGTGATCAGCGCGACAGCAATACCTGCCAGAATACCACCCCATGAAACACGGGTGAAAAATCCGGGCAGAGCATGGGTTTCAACTTCTAAATTCGTCGGTCGCGTAACGGGGTACGCGGGATTTGAACGTACTTCTTGCATTCTTGTCTCCTTATACGATAGTTCAAAAAACTTGATTAGGTGCAAAAGGGATGCAACCGTCAGACGGGCATCCCTTATCCGATTTTTTTATCGAAATTTGGTTAGGACAGCAGTGAACGCCCGAACAGCAACGCCAGAATGAACAGCACAATAAACACGACAAAGATCAACTGAGCCGCGCCAGCTGCCGCACCTGCGATGCCACCAAAGCCGAACAAGGCAGCGATGATCGCAATAACGAGTAATCCAAGGGCTAATCTTAACATGATGGTCAACTCCTTAAGTTTTATCATGTATCACGTTTAATATTATCTGTTATATTCTGCGTCACAACATCAAACAACGTAAGCATATCTGTATAGGACAAATGGGGGGTATTGGCATAGGCAAGCACGATATTTAGGGAAAATCAGCCGGATTCGGTAAACTATCCAGGAAAATAGCCACTGATCTTTATGGAGAACATATTTTGAACACCACGACTTTAAGAATTGATTTCAGCCAGCCGATTGGCACTATATCGCCGCGTTTGTACGGGCATTTCGCGGAACACCTGGGGCGCTGCTGTTATGATGGCCTGTGGGTAGGCAAAAATAACACCGAGATTCCGCATCAGAATGGCTTCCGGCTGGATGTGCTGGAAGCGCTCAAAAAAATGCCTGTGCCGATGCTGCGCTGGCCGGGTGGCTGCTATGCCGACCATTACCACTGGCGCGACGGAATCGGCCCGGCAGAGCAGCGGCCTCAGCGTCTGGGGATGTCCTGCGGTATCACTGTGGAGGATGACAACAGTCTGGGGACGCATGAATTTCTGTATCTGTGCCAGCAATTGGGTGCAGAACCGTATCTGGCGGGGAATGTCGGCACCGGCACCCCACAGGAACTGAGCGATTGGCTGGAATACTGCAACAGTCCCTATCAGACCACACTGACGGCGGAACGTGCCGCCAATGGCGCACCGTCACCGTTCAATGTGAAACTGTGGGGGGTGGGCAATGAGAACTGGGGCTGTGGTGGCAACTTTGACAGCGCCAGTTACGCGCGTGAATATCGCCGTTATGCGACCATGCTGCGCCATGTCGACCCAAAAGCGGAGCTGGTGGTCTGTGGTCAGGAAGATGATTGGAATGTGAAGCTGCTGCAAACGCTGGGGAAACATGCCAATCTGGTCGACCATCTGTCTATCCACAGCTACTGGATTCGGGGTGGCACCGAAACAGAATTTACTGAAGACGAGTATTACGGCCTGCTGACCGAGGTGGATCAGACCGAGGCGTTTGTCCAGCGCACCGCAGCGATCATCGCCGCAGAAACCGATGGCACCCATAAAATCGGTATCGCGCTCGATGAATGGGGCGTGTGGCATCCCGAAGCACGTCCGTGGGGGCCGGGCGAAGTTGACCGTCGTCCGCTGACAGATAATTATGAGCAGGCCGGCACGATGCGCGATGCCGTAGCGACCGCCGCTGCACTGGAAGGCTTTCACCGCCAGTGTAATTTGCTATCGATGGCTAATCTGGCGCAGATTGTCAATGTGCTGCATGCGCCGGTCATGACTCAGGGCGCAAGCATGTGGCTGACCCCGACCTATTTCGTGCTGCAAATGCACCAACCCCACATCGGCGCGACTGCCCTACCGGTACAGATCGAGCAAAGCACCGCGTTGGCCGATGGTTCCAGCGCCATCAGTGCGACTGCTTCTCAGGTTGATGGACAGATCGCCGTCACGCTGATTAACCGCCATTACGATCAGGCCGGGACGGTTTCGTTTGGCCTGCCTTCGGAGTACAAATTCACCAGCGGCCAACTCCTCACCGCCGATAATCCACGCGCGATGAACAGCGCGGATGCGCCGGACACGGTCGGCCTGATTGCAGTCGAGGCACACGCACAATCCGCTGGACAATGGCAGGTTGAGCTACCGCCGCACTCTGTCGCCACGGTGGTATTCGCGGGTTAGCCAAAAATCACTTTTCTTCGGGAGGGGGTATTTCACCCCTTCCCAATCACCCAACCGATCGGTTGATCGATAATGGTACTGGCGACGTTATATTGGCTGAGTGCACCATTTTGCCCATTTACAAACTGAATGCCTTGTATGGGATCACTACAGGATTCCAGTGGCAGGCCGCGGTTGGTCGCAGCTAACCATAGCCCATCCGGTGACCAGCTCAGATCACAGCCTGCCTGCACACTATAAACTTCCTCAAGCATGTTATTGTTGTAGGTTGCGATCTTTACAGACGAACCCTGCTGGTAAAAATACGACCCTGTGTTGGCGCGATAAGCTAACTGATTAGTCATAGGGTTGGCAGTCCACTCCTGTGCCATTGCTGTAGTACTCAGGGTTGTGAGACTGCCAGATGATAAAGAGTAACTGACGGTCTGGGTCGTAAAGTCTGTTTCGGTGCTGGCAATGATGGCAGATCCAATGAGTAGAGTCTGAAGATCTGTCCATAGGAGAGCATAACCACCGAAACGGGTGAGGAAGGGGACACCTTCAGGGATGGTGGTATCCAGTATATAACTGGTGATTTCTTCAATAGTCTGCTGCTGAACATCCAGCAAATAGACTTCTTTTGCGTTGCTATATAAAGATGCATCGCAGATTTGGGCAAAAGCGATATAGCGATCATCTGGTGACCATTTCATATGGCAAATTTCGTATTCAAACAAAGAACTGCCGCCACTTGGTAGCATGATCACCGTTGCTTGGAGCGCCGGATTTGCTGCATCAACGATGTTTATGGAGGCGATACAGTTGTCGCTTGTGGTACAGGTGGTCTTTAATATTGCAAGCTGAGTGTTATCATTTGACCAGACAATTCTGTTTTCAGAATCGGAATTATCGGTTATTTTGACCAGGCTATCTTGAGCAAGGGAATAGACATACACATCTCTAGTACCTTCATGAAATGAAGTGAAGGCTAGTTTATCCCCATCGGGAGACCATACAAATCGTTGCTGAGGGCCAGCCAGAGTAAAACTTTTGCCACCCATTAAGAAGCTTAGATTGGCAGGAATTTCACGGGTTTCCAGTGTTGTGGGATTAATCAATTGGATGGCACCCACCTCCTCTGGCGCGACAAAAGGTACGAGCGCGATCCACGAGCCGTCGGCATTGACAGCGGTATGTACGATGTGTCGCTGATTAGGAGTAGTAAATGTGGTTAAGATGCTGCTGGTGTTGTCGCCAGGATCAACTGTACTGATCTGCACATTCCCGACATTATCTTGCGATACATAAGCATAGACATATGAAGGATGTTGGGCGCTCAGCATTCCAGAAAAAGGCAACATGATGAGGAGCAAAGCGAACAACTTAAAATTTGATCTGATATCGTCCATAGAGTTAATTTGCACTAATCTCATCATGCTTCACCCAACCAATCGGTTTATCAAAAATAGTACTGGCGACGTTATGTTGGGTGACTGCACCATTTTGCCCACTTACAAACTGAATGCCTTGTATGGGATCACTACAGGATTCCAGCGGCAGGCCGCGGTTGGTCGCTGCTAACCATAGCCCATCCGGTGACCATCTCAGATCACAGCCTGTCGCTACCGTATAAAATTCATTGAGGATGTTATTGTTGTAGGTCGCGATCTTTACAGCCGAATTCTGCTGATCAAAGTACGCCCCTGTACTAGCGCGATAAGCTAACTGATTAGTCACAGGGTTGACAGCCCACTCTTGGGCCATTGCTGTAGTGTTCAATGGAGTCAATGTCTGATTTGTGAGCGAGTAACTCACCGTTTGGGTGGTAAAGTTTGTCGCTGTTCCGGTCTTAATTGATGAACCGATGAGTAACGTCTGCGGATCATCCCAAATGAGATCATAGGCAGCAGCCCGTATCATATAAAACGAGTCGTCGGGTAAATCCGTTTCTCGCGTGTAATTAGTGACTTCGTGGAGCGTCTGCTGCTGAACATCCAGCAGGTACACTTCTTTTACGGTAGCGTATAGTGATCCGTCACAGATCTGCATAAAAGCAACATAGGAGTCATCAGGTGACCATTTTACGTGGCATATTTCCTGTTCATATAGAGAACCACCCTCCCACGAAATCGGTACAGTGACCTCAACAGTGCTATTACTCACATTGATGATATTCAAATCTGCGATACATGCGTCAACATTGATGCAGACATCATGTAATATTGCCAGCCGAGTGCCATCATTAGACCAGCTAATGCGGGTTTCATAACCCTCATTATCCGTAATTTGGGTGAGTGTGTCGTCTGCAAGTGCATAAACATACACATCCATAGAACCGTCATGAAAAGACTCAAAAGCCAGTTTGGTACCATCCGGTGACCAGCCAATAAACTGTTGTGGATCACTGAGCCTAATATACTGATCTGATGAAAGAGCTAGGTTGACCATAACATCGCGAATTTCCAGGGTAACTGTGTTAAGCAAACGGATCGTTGGATTGGTCTCTCCATAAACCACGTATGGAACTAACGCGATCCATGTGCCATCCGCATTCGCTACTGTATGGATAATTTGCTGTTGATTAGGAGTAGTAAATGAGGTTAAGATGCTGCTGGTGTTGTCGCCAGGATCAACTGTACTGATCTGCACATTTCCCACCCTGTCCTGCGACAGATAAGCATAGACATAGCTTGCTGGCTGAGCCAGCAGACTCACACTTTGCGAAAGACAGAACAACAATACGCTGAATAACACGATTTTATATTTCACGGGCATCTCCGGGTACTTGTTAACCGGACACATCGTTAACAAGTGATTACCCGTATTATAGATGGATCTGATAGCCGCCTAGTCGTGAGAAATAATGAGCAATTTGCTACGTCTTTTCTTTCCTGCCATGCTCAACACGCCAGCACACCCAGATTATCCAACTGCACCAGCAGGTCAACGCCGTTGCGGATGGGCATCCGCTGCGCGCGCGCTTGAATCTGGCTGACCAGTGCGTTCAGATCGGCCAGGGTATTCTGTCCATTCAGCGCGGTCAGCAGCACTTCTTCCGCCGGGTGCAAGTCCAGATAGTGCTGCGTCTCTCGGTTGATGACCCGACGCGTTTTGCGCACCAGCCCCTGAAAAAAATATAGCCCTTCGCCCATTTGCAGATTGGCTTTCAATCCCAGAGGCTTATCGGCATAATACGCTTGCGGGTTGACCTGCTCCACCTCTACACCGAACAGGCCATTCACCAACTGCTGCGCTTCCTCCAGCGGATAACTGCCGAACAGACTCAGCGACTCGGCACGGTAAGCATAACCCGAGGCCAGCCGCATAAACGCTTCGCCCTGATTCACTTCCAGCGCATCGTCCCGGTTGACAGTACGCTGCGCCTCCCACCACCAGTTTTCCATCAGAAAATTATTGCCATACCAGAACTCGGCCATCTGCCGATAAGCCCGCAGATAGGTGCGATACGTGTCCTGATAAAAATTCCAGTAACGTCCAATCTCGGCATCACTGGCGGCGGCAAAGGATGAATTGATGGCGTAAGCGGCCTTCTGACCCAGCTCATGCGCGATCATCACCCCGGACGACAGAATCGGGTCGACAAAACCCGCTGCATCCCCGGCCATCGCCCAGCCATTACCGGCCATCTGGCTGCTTTCATACGACCAGTCCTGCACGGCATAAATCGGGCGATTCTGATCCGGCGTGAGCTGCGTCAACTCCGCGTCCTTGAGGATAGCCGCGATCTCCGGACAGGTTTCGATCTCCGCCAGATACAGATCCAGCGGTGCGCCAGTCATGTCTTTAATCACCTGCCGGTTGGTCACCAGACCGATGCTTAAAACCTGATCACTGGACGGGATGCACCAGAACCAGCCGTGTGCGCTGGTCGCCAGAAAGATACGCGTAAAACGCGGATGCCCCATAAAATCTTCGTTCCAGTTATAACGCGTCCAGTAACCATACAACGCGTAATTGTTCATCTCTTGGGAATACTGACGGTTATTTAACTCATGTCCCAGCAGCGCATCCTGCCCGGTGCAATCCATCAGCCACGTGCAACTGATGCTCTGCACACCTTTAGCATCCCGGAATTCGACACCTGTCACTCGCGCGTTAGATGGATCACCACTCGCGCGCAGCACCCGCGTCACCCGTGCGCCCTGGCGAATTTCCGCGCCCATTTCTTGCGCATGCAGCAAAAGCTCATGGTCATACTCGGCACGGCGCACCTGCCAGCCTTTGGTGTACATTTCCGGCAGCGGAATGCCTTTGTCCAGCAGCGGCTTGACCACACGGTCAAAGTCGAAACCCCACGGCTGACGGTCATGCCCCCACACATAGGTCGCGCCGGATTTCTCGATAAAGCCGTAATTGTTGATGCGCTCGTAGGCACCCATATCATGCAGCACTGGACTGGCTCCGGCCAGCAGCGACTCGCCGACATGATGGCGCGGAAACTGCTCTTTTTCCAGCAGCAACACCTTCAGTCCCGGTGAATATTTTTTGACCAGCGCCGCTACCGTACTACCCGCTGGCCCGCCGCCCATAATCACGACATCATAATGTGCCATTCAGCAATAAACCTTTACCCTGAAACAATAATTTTTCAACTGGCGGTTCGTGGACATGGCCTGCCATGTCCCTGCAAAATCCTATCACAATGAAAAACAGGCGACCTGACCGCCGACCAGCAGCACATAGACTGTGTCGCCAATCATCGCCACGCTCATCATCGCGTCAGCAGGTAAATCAAGCCCTTCCAGCGGTGACCAGTTCAGACCGCCATCGGTGGAGTGCAGCAGGCCGCGCGTCGTCAATGCCAGTAGGTGCGTGCTGTCGCCAGCAATCTGACGCACCAGAAAATCAGCCATACCGCTCACTTCGCCGCGCTGCCAGTGATCCGTTTGCTGCTCAACCGCAATCATGCTGCCAAGCGCCACCAATGGTGGATCCGCATGAGTCGCGACCAGCGGCCACGGGGTACGTACTTCCGCTCCCGGCTGCCAGTTCACGCCACTGTCCTGCGAGCGCCACATCCGCGCGGTATTCTGCCGCGCATCAAAGGTCGCGCCAAAAACCAGACCCGGCGCAGCTTCCAGCGCCATCAACGGCAGCACACCAAACGGACTGGCACTCGCCTGCCAGTTTACGCCGCCATTATCCGTCCGCAGCAGATGACGATAATCATGACTGCAAGCCCAGCCACGGCCATCATCGCGCATGACAAACTGCGAAAAATAACCCGCCTGCCCCTCGATCAGTGTTTCCCAATCGCTATCCGCCTGCCAGCGCCGTAACCCATCCATGCTCGAAGCGTATAAGGTTCCTGACGGCGTGCTGTAGAGTAAACCCAATGGCGGCGAAACGGCGGTCAGCGGCTGCCACGCATAACCTTCAAAAGCCAGCGCGCCGCTGTAACGACCATACACCAGCAGATTATCACCGACCGCGGTCAACTGGCGCAGGTCATGCAGCGGCGGCCGGGGCAAAACCTCAAACTGCCAGCCGTCACGGCTCATCAGCACGTCGGTGCCGCTGCCGGCATAAATGATTCCCGCCGATTGCGCCAGCGAAAACACGCCTTCGCCACAAACCGGACTCCAATGTGAGCCGCCATCATCCGAGCGGAAAATGCCCGAATCCACCGCACCCAATAACAGCGCGCCATCGTCCAACACACACAACGCCGCAGGTTCAATCTCGTCCGGTAGATCATGAGCCAACTCCGACCAACGCGCGCCATCGTCGCTGATCAGCAAGCCGCCAGCTTCCAGCGCGGCCAGCAGACGACCATCCGGCAACTGCACCAGGGCGGCCACCGCCTGCCCCTCATTACCCGCAGTCTCGCGCCACGCACGGCCACCATTCGGCGAGCGGTAAATGCCATTCACTGTCGCGGCCAGCACAGTGTCATTAGGTTGCCACAACAGCGCGGTAACTTCAAAATCACCCAATCCGAAATTTGCTGCTGTCCAGGTCTGGCCGGAGTCTTCCGAGCGTAAGACTCCGCCGGTTAACGTCGCCGCCAGCGCAGACGAATCCTGCTCGAAACTGGGGGAAGTGACCAGCGTCGAAATCGCGCCTGCTGTGCCCTGAATCGCAGCGAACTGCCATGTCACGCCACCATTGACCGAGCGCGCGATGCCTTCCGCGCCCCCCGCCAACAACCACTTACCCGCACTCGCCAGTGCCGCTACGCCGCTTACCGGCAGTCCGGCGATATAGGGTACCCACTGACCATTCTCATAGGCCGCGACACCGCCCATACCGCCAGCCCACACGCGTCCATTTTCGCCCGCCAGCAGCGATAAGATCGGCGTAGGCAACACAATCTGCGGCAGCATTTTAACGTTCATGCAGCACGATCACTTCCGTGGTCAGCGCCATCACTGCCGCACTCAGGGCTGCGTCCAGCGCACCTTCCAGAATAACGCGACTGTCGATGATTCCGGCAGCCACCATATCGACATAACCCCCACAGCGCACATCAAAACCAGTGTTCGAGGTCTGTGCTTCGTGCAGAGCAATCGGCGGGTGGACGCGGCCATGATTGGCGACAATCCGTAAAAATGGCGCTTCCAGTGCCGCCGCAATCACATCGGCGCCATATTTTTGATCTGCACCGGCGCAATCGCTGGCGGCCTGCACCGCCGGGATACAACGCACATAGGCCACCCCACCGCCGGGGACAATGCCGCCGGTCACAGCCAGTTCCAAAATGCGCATGCCTTTCTCGGCCAACTCTTTTTGCTGTTCGCGATCCTTAAACGTCAACGCGCCGACCTTGAGAATGCACAGGCCGCCGGTCAGCCGGGCGATGCGCAGCTTCAGGCGTTTCCAGTCATCATCAATTTTGATAATCCGGCGCAAGCGTGTTTGCAACGCGGCAACCTGCTGCTGGCGGGTTGCCTGCTCACCTGCACCGCCGACGATGGTTAGGGTGTCGCGGCTCAGTGTGATCTGTCGCGCCTGCCCCAGCCAATCCGGGTGCAAACGCTGCGGCATCCGCCCCGTGATGCTGCTCATAGGCTGTGCGCCGACCAACAGCGCCAGATCATCTAACTCTTCCTGTTTCTGAGCGCTCGTCACGGTGGTGACCGCCACGCCAATTTCCAGCTTGCCCTGCTGATAATTAATCGTCAGGGTTTCCTGCGCTTCGCCGCTGATCTCCTGTGCCACCAGCAGCAGCGGCACCTTACGCTGGAAAGCCAGCTCCATCACCGGACGAATCTGGGCAATTTTATCGACTTTTTCCTGAAACACCGCAATTAACGGATTATTCAAAGTGAGGTCTTTGCCACCTTCGGGCATCAGCAGGCGTGCCGCCGGACGCATCCGCCAGCGGCCACCATCAATATATTCGCGGTCAATGCGCGGCGCGGCATATTCTTCAACCATATACGTGCCATATTCGCCCAGCACGTCAAACATCTCACCCAGTACCGCGCTGAGTTCGGTGTCATTGATGGCCGTCATGGCGATCTGCTCAAGTTGTTTCTGGCCGCTGGGTAACTGGCTTTGCTCGGCAAGTGCCTGTTTTGCCGTAGCGACTCCCAGCGTCATCCCCTGGCGGATCGACATCGGGTTATGACCCGCCGCGATGAGTTTCACCGCGGCACGCACCATCGCCGCCGCCAGCACCGCCGCGGTTGCCACGCCATCGCGATACTGATCGCGCACCTGTTGCGCCATACCGCGCAGCAGCATCGCACCCACATCCTGCCCACGATTCGGCAATTCAGTGATCCGCCGCGCAATCAGACCGGATTCGCTCAGCAATTCCGGTTTACCGGGGCCAATCTGGCTGACCACAACCCCCTGCTGTGGCCCCAGCGTCACCGCCAACAGATGTTCCAATTGATCCATTCCGCTGGCAATCTGGCGCTGGGATTGTGGCGCGCGTAATAATTTACTCATGATGTTCTCGCCGCATCAACATTTACTCCGGTATCAGTGCCATTTCAGTTTCGCGGTCAAACAGCAGAATGCGCTGTGGGTTAATCCCCAGCGCCAGATTATCGCCTTCCAGCAGTTTGTCAGCAGCGCGGTCATCGAGTGTCGCCGTCAGACTGACCGGGGCGTTGCTCAGTTGCAGGCCAACCACCGTCTCACCCAGCAGCGGCTCCAGGAAATTCACTTCGCCATCCACAATATTGGCGCGGGTCATTTCAAAATCGGACTCGTCACCCGGTCGGGCAAACGCATCCGGGCGGATACCCATTACAATCTGCCCCCCATTCCAGCGATCCAACGTGCGTTTCCACTTATCGGGCAGCGGCAGCAGCAGACCCTCACGCTTGAAGTGATAGCTTCCATTGTCGGAAGTGATCACACCCTCAATCAGATTGATGGGCGGTGAACCCACAAACCCGGCCACAAAGATGCTGGCGGGGTTATCAATCAGGTCTTCGGTGGTGCCGATCTGTTGCAGGCGCGAACTCCCCATCACCGCGATGCGATCCCCCATGGCAAACGCCTCGGACTGATCATGGGTGACATATACGCTGGGTTTGCCCTTTTCGCGATGCACGCTGACAATATCGCGTCGTGCCTTGTGGCGCAGTTTAGGGTCAAGGTTGGACAACGGCTCATCATACAGATATGCATCGGAGTCTTTGACCATTGCCCGTGCCAGTGCCACCCGCTGCTGCTCACCGCCGGACAGATCGACCACGTTGAAACGCAGCACTTCGCCCAGACCTAATTTTTCAGCGGCACGTGGCACGCGTTCCTCGATCACCGCGCGTTTTTCGCCCCGTGCTTCCAGCCCATAAGCGATATTCTGGTAAACATCCATATTGGGATACAGGCCATAATCCTGAAAGACCATGCCCAGATTACGCTCACGTGGCGGCAGCGTCGTAATATCGCGGCCATTGACGATGACCTGACCGCTGTCAATCGGTTCCAGACCGCAGATCATCCGCAGCAGCGTACTTTTGCCGCTGCCCGATGGCCCCAGCAGCACGAAAAATTCGCCATCATCCACGGTAAAGCTCACCTGATCGACAATCAGATTGCTGCCGAAATGTTTTATGAGATTGCTAACTTGTAATTGTCCCATCCATGCCTCTGTAAATAATCTTTTCAGTAAAATTTGTCCGTTGCTGCAATCAAGCCCTAAGCCGCGTCCGGCTCACGTAGTTCCACATATAAGTTTGCAGCAGCGCGATAATCACCGGCACCGCCAGAAACAACCCGCCGACCGAAATCGTGCCCAGCGCCAGACTTAACGCGACTGCCCCACTGATTAGCAAAGCCTGTAACGGATAGCGCCACATCAGGCGGATCGACTCGGCCAGAAGCGTCAGCGGTTGGCGTTCCGGCGTGGCAGCTGTCAGCGGGCCCCAGTAATTCGCGCACACCAATACCAGCAGCAGCACCAGTTGCAGCACTGCGCTGAGCAGTGTCGTCTGTGCCTGATAGGCCACCCAGACGATAAAGCCCACCATTCCGTATAACGGCGCCAGATTTTTATAACCGGCCAGCCACAGGCGACTCAGTTGGTCACGCACGATATACGGGCTGATATGCTCATCATCAATCACTAAGGCGACCACACCATACAGCGCCGCCGTGGCCGGGGGCAGCGCCGCCAGCGTATAAATCACCAGCGCAATGCGCACCACCGATGGCAGTTGATAAAACGCCATCGCGATAATCAGCGGCATCAACTGAAGCGCCCACACCAGATTGAGCAAGACCATGCGTTCAAGCTGGCTGGCAAACGTGGTAAATGCCGACCATAACGGGCCGCGTTCAACTTCGGTACGAACGCCTGTGTCATCCAGAAACGGCATCAGCTAATCCCCATACAACAGGGATTTCTCCGATTCGGGGTCAAATAAATGGATTTTTTCCATGTTAATCCCCAACGGAATCGTTTGACCTAAATAGCTGGCCGGCAGACGCAGTTTGAACGTGGCAATATAATCCTTCTCGTCACTATCCAGCGTGCTGAGATAAGCCGCGCATCCGGTTGAAGTCGGCTCGATCTCGTTTAAGACGCCTTCGATGGTGTTGTCATCCGACACGCTGAAAGGGGCTTTACGCGGCACGTGTAAATCTTCTGGTCGGATACCCAGCTTGACATCTTTATGGATGTATTCCATCACTTTTTCACGGAATTGATCCGGCAGACGTGCGCGGAAGGCCTTCGTCTGCACATACACTCCACCGGGGCCACCTTCCACCCGCGCATCAAACAGATTAATGCTCGGCGCACCGATGAAAAACGCCACAAACAGATTCACTGGCCGGTTGTATAACTCCGACCCGGTGCCGATCTGCTCCAGATTGCCGCTGCGCATCACCGCGATGCGATCTCCCAGCGCCATCGCTTCGGACTGATCGTGTGTGACGTAAACGGTTGAGCTGCGTTTTTCCTGATGCAGCGTCATGATATCCTCACGCGCTCCATGTCGTAACTGCGCATCAAGATTAGACAATGGCTCATCGAACAGATACAGCTCGGCATCACGCACCATTGCTCGTGCCAGCGCCACACGCTGCCGTTCACCACCGCTCAATTGGCGCGGCTTGCGTTTCAGCAGCGGCTCAATGCGGAACATCTGCGCGGCATTTTCAACCCGCTCCGTAATCTGCTCGCGGGTAAACCCTCCGCGCGAGCGCAACCCATAGGCGATATTTTCAAACACATTCATATGCGGGAAAACCGCATAATCCTGAAAGACCATCGCCACATTGCGGTCACGGGGGCGGATCTCATTCACCAGACGATCACCGAAATGAATTTCGCCAGAGGTGACTGTTTCCAGCCCCACCAGCAGCCGCAGA
>JBBSQD010000053.1:0-27971 GCA_038258185.1 Aggregatilineales bacterium
GCCTGATTGTAATCGGCCAGCGCCTCGATGTAATCACCCTGATTAGTGTACAGCATTCCGCGATTCACATAGACGTTACCATTGCGCGGATTAAGCCGTAATGCCTGATTGTAGTCTTCCAGCGCACCCTCTAAATCACCCAGATTCTGTTTCGCCAATCCCCGATTAGTGTAGTGGGTGGGGTTGTTTGCGTCCAGTTGAATCGCGCGGGTTGCGTTACGGATAATCCCGTTCATGTCACCGCGATTGATGTGAGTGACGGTGCGCTCACTGTAGATACTAAGCTTCATGCCGCGCCACATCGATTGGATAACTTTTATTATAGACATTGTGCATAGCTCCGAATGGATAAAATATCTAAATATTTGTGTAAAAAAGTGATATATATCCCTATTTTACAGTATTTAGTGAATTGTGATAAATAAAATATCCTTAATTTGTATGAATAAACAAGTGAAAATGATTAATAAGCTATTTATTTATCGTATGCGTGTGTTTACAAAAATAGAATTGCGAAATAATTAATAAAACAGGAATTTATCTGTCACAATGAAGACGATAAATTCGCCAACTGATTACTTAGATGCGCTGGGTGGTGTTTCGTAGCGTGGAAAGTTATAAAAAACGACTAAAAATTTGCGGATGCACCAGCATCAGCGCGTTTAGTCGTTCGTACATGAGGCTGAGAAAGGCATCCTTAAGCGCGTATTTCGACGACCACGCCTTCTTCTGCCCAATCATAGAGCAGTCTGGCATTGTCGGAACTAAGCAGAATACAGCCGTAGGTCACACGGGTGCCGAGGTTATTGGTCCACAGAAGCTGGCTGCCGCCACGAGTGGGGAACCCATGAAAGCCGTTAGTGAACGCCGCGCCCGGTATGGGGCGATACACCCCCATAAACCACGGCATATTCAGGTTCCAGTTGGCGGCATAAGCATCCGGGTCATGCAGGATAACCTGATAGATACCCGGCCAGGTGGGGCTGTCGGAGATGCCGGTGCTGGAAACCCAATCCCATTTAAGCTGACCATTCTCAAACACCTGTGTGCGCTGCTGGCTGATGCTGACCACAATGCGTTTGTTGACAACTGGCGGGAACTCTAAAAAGTTATCGGCTGAGGGAATGGTGATACTCTGGCCGACACTCACATTGTCGCCAATTCCGGGGTTGGCCTGCTGTACCCAGGGATACGGCACGCCGTAATCCCAGGCGATGCTGATGATCGTTTCGCCGGGTTGGACGGTATGCTGAATGTCGTCGTGATAAACGCGCAGTGTGACGTCAGTCTGGTTTCTGGCGATTGCTGTCTGGAGCGCCTGTACACCTTCGTTGATGTTGATGCCTCGGCTGCCGCTCAGGCTGGCATTTTGCTGATTGAGGTAGGCGCTAATCGGTGCTGCCTGAAGGGATAATGCCAGACCGCTGGGGCTGTTGGCTGCGGCGGTTGCAGTCAGCCACTGACTCCAATCCTGCGGCGCGATACGCCATTCGTCGTTGATATTATCGATGGGATCATAAGTCATAATGCGCAGCGGATTCGCCAGCAGCGCACGTGCCATCTCGACCATTGACGTGGCATCGATGACATCCGGTGCAAGGCGTAACATGGGCAGTTCCAGGGTGCCATCGGCCAGCGCTGTATCTGCACGGTTTTGCAGCACATCCATCAGGGCACTCATATTCAACGCACGGCCATCTTTTGACGGAGTCGCCCGGACTTCACCGCCGACCAATTCAACGCCAGCATTGATTGCGGGTAGCGTGAATTCATCCGTTAGATTTGCGAAGGCAGCAGCGGCCTGATTGATATTGACGTTGATGGCTGGTGCCACATCCACGTCGCTAAAAATGGCTTGTATGGGGTTGCTCTGGGATCGCCCCTGCTCATAGGCTGTATGGGCAGTAGCCGCGGCGTCCAGCTCGATTCCCAGTTCGGACGGTGCAAATGCCCATATGCGATCCCCGTCACGCAAGGTGATGCTATTCCAATTGGCAGCAAGCTGCTGCTGTGCTTCTGCTTCCGATAAACCGCTGAGATCAACCCCGGCGGCACTGACTCCCGGCAGAATACCCTGCCCATAGATCAAGGCTGCTCCAAATGTAACCGCGCTGCAAGTGGCGATTAACATCAGCGTCAGCCCGATCAACGGCGCGATAATCCATATTTTGCTGCGGGGCTGTGGCTGGCGCTGCGGTAAACTGGCAGATGATTGCACAGCCTTTGGACGCATAGGCGCTGCTGGATAGCCTGGATTGGCTTTCTGAGTGGGTTGTGAATAATGGCGGGGTGCAGGCGGCGCGGGATAGGGACGCTGCTGCCGGTAGACAGGCACACGCACCGCCCGTGAGGGCATGGTGGATTGCAGGCGTTCTTCAGGTGTCGGTCGCGGTTGCCGCTGCATGGATTTTAAACTCGCTGTTCATTCTGGCCAGATTATCGTTAACCTGACCGCTTATAAGGATTAATGTCATTATAAGCCCAAATGTCAGCAGTCGATTCCCACGCCTGACCAACGATGGGCAAGCGTGGGTTGAGCATCAGGTTTATTTCGCCCAGCCTGAATGCAGAACGTGTAAGGCCAGCATCAGATATTCCTTGCGCTCTGTGTCGCGCGTTTGCAAACCCGGTGCGCATTCCATCAGAATAGTATAAGCCGTCTCTGTATAGATGCCCGATGGTAGGGTGGTTATCACCTCGCTGAGTTGCGCCATGCCTTCTGGCACATCCTCACGGGCAAAGGTTTCGGAGCAGGCGGCAAGTGCCTGCATGATGGATTCGCTGGCTTGAGGAAATTTGCCTAGTTTTGAGCGCACAGCATTCAGTTCCTGCGAAGCTGCTGTACCGGCATCCTGACGTATCTGCCGCAGCAAGCGGATAAAGTGATGCTCCTCGCCAATCATTCGGGCTAAGGCCAGCGCCAGTTCCATCCGTGCGCCTTCGTTTTCAGTGTCATGCAGCAGCTTGAACAGCGTATCAACTGCTTCTTTGGCATGCAGATTACCCAATGCAGAGGCAAACGCCATTTGCAGACCCTTATCCGTTTCATGGGCCAGGCGTTCCAGCAATAGCGGTGCGACTTCTTCATCATTGAGCGTACCCAGCGCCCGGGCACAATGCGATTGAATCGAGCGATACTCCGAATCTAATCCGGCGCGTAAAATCGGGATGGCCTCCGGGTCACCCAGACGACCCAGTGCCCAGGCAGCGACCACGCTCAATGACAATTCGGTGCCAGAGACAATATTGCCCAGGGCTTCAGTCAGGCGTGGATGGGGTTTGGTACGGGCAATCGAGATAATCGCCTCAAAGCGTACATTGAAACGCGGATCGGCCAATGCTTCCAGCAGCTCATCGACGGTCAGCGGACTATGAGCCTGTCCGAGTCGTTCCGTCATGGCAACGGCTTTACGCTCATCGCGTGCCCGATAGTAACGCACCATCGAATCCAGAGCGAAGAAGGGATTGCCCTGGGTGAACATCCCCGCAAATTCGACCACGCCTATCGGGCTGTCCCCGCGCACCCTCTGGAATAAGACAATACTTAAAATGGGCAGGATGATTCCCGCAATCAATAAGGGCGTAAACTGGTCGAGCGATAAAAACAGGAACTGACCCTGAAGATTGGCCGTTAAATCCAGCAAACGCCCGCCAATCACCTGACTTAAACCACCGATAATGCCAATGGCGGCGTAGTAGACCGCCATGTATTGAGTCTTCTGGTCGGATGGGACGACGCTGACAAACAGCAAACGCCCGGAGCCAATCGCCCAGGCAATACCTGATGCCCCCTGAAAAAAGGAAATCGCCAGCGCAATCGGCAGGCTGAGATCACTAAAACGTGGCATCAGTAACCAGGCCACCGGCAGCAGCACTTTCAGCAATACGCCCGTAATCATGACTGGTTTGCTGCCATAACGATCTGCCGACCAGCCCAGCAGATAGGTCGAGAGCAAGCCTCCCAGCAGAGCGGCATTCTGTAACAGCACGACATTACCTTCGCTGAGGCCAACCTGATTTTGCATGAACAGTGGCAAAAATGAATACAGTGGCCCCGTGCCGAATGTAATTAACCCGATACCTCCCAGATACAACAGCAGATTATGATCGCGCGCAGCTTTGAGCATATCGCGATAGGTTATAGTGGGTGAATGGTCACCCTTAACGGCTGCCCCACCGGGAACCCGCGTGTAAAACCAGACGGATAAAATGCCAAAGGCCGTACCCACTGCGAACAAAATCATGAAACGGTCAAGACCGATTGAAAGCTCCAGTATGAAGCTGGCGACTGCTACCGCCACCACACCCACGATACTGGCGAAAATATTATTGGTGGCTGAATATTTCCCACGAATGGAGTCCGGTATATATTCCTGCACCCACGGATAATAACCCGTCTCACCAATGGCACGACATAACCCGAAACCACCGGTAATCAGCGTAATATAGATGACCGTCGCCTGTGGCCCGAACTGCGTCCATACAAATGGCACCAGCAGAAGTCCGGCGGTCACCACCTTGCGCAGACTCCAAAAGATAATATACACGCGCTTATAGCCGATACGGGCGACACGCGAGGCAATGAAAGGGGCGACGATGCCCATGAAGGGAAATAAAGACAGCAGAAAACCGATTTCGCTGTTATTGATTTGCAGTGCATTTAAGAACAGGACAAAGGCCGGGCCAAAAAACGTGAATTGGACAAACACCGTATTAGCAGCATTGGCGGAGATGCTCCACCGCAGGCCGCGAATCTTTTCAGCAGTCGTCGGTTCTTGTGGGTCGTTTTGTTCAAGTGTTAAGCTGGACATACGTACATCATCCCGGATGGGTATAAGCAAAAGGCTCACTTCTCAGAAGTTACTCAACTTTACCGCAATTATTTAATGTGTGGGATATGCGGAGGTGAAATAGTTGGGGTAACGTGGTTATAATCTGCCGTATTCGGTCAGAGATTGCAGGAGTGCATCGTGAAGATTGGGATTGTCGGAAGTGGGTTTGTAGGTGCAACTGCTGCCTATGCCATGATTATGCAGGGCATTGGCCGCCAGATTGTGCTGGTTGATCTGAACAAGGAAAATGCACAGGCTCAGGCGGATGACCTGTATCACGCCGTACCGTTTGCCTCGCCATTGGATATTGTCGCCGGAGATTATGCCGATCTGGTCGATAGCGGGGTAGTGATTATCGCCGCCGGGGTGGGGCAAAAACCCGGTGAAACACGTTTGCAATTGCTGGGGCGTAACTCCGCTGTGTTTAAGCAGGTGATTCCCGCTGTTCTGAAATATGCCCCGGATGCGACTTTGGTCGTCGCGACTAATCCGGTGGATATCATGACGCACCTGGCGGCCCGTTATGCCGCTGAATTTGGTGTGCCATCGCACCGTGTGATCGGCTCTGGTACCACGCTGGATACTGCGCGTTTCCGCTCGCTGCTGGCACGTTTTCTGGGGGTGGATTCGCGTCATGTTCACGCTTATGTGGTGGGTGAACACGGCGATTCCGAAGTTCTGGCGTGGTCGCTGGTGACCATCGGCAGCATCACCCTGGAACAGTTTTGCACAGAACGCAATCTGGTGCTGGATGATGCGCTCAAAGCGCAGATTGATAATAATGTGCGCAATGCGGCTTATCACATTATCGCCGGTAAAGGCGCGACCTATTACGGCATTGGCAGTGCGCTGGCGCGGATTGTCGATGTGCTGCTGCATGATCAGCGGGCGATTATGACCGTGTGTACACCGCTGGAAGAAATCGCCGGGGTGCGTGATGTGACGATCTCCGTCCCCAAGCTGATGGGTGGTGAAGGTGTGCTGGACGCATTTCCTCTGCCGCTGAATCCGCACGAACAGGAACTGCTGCATAAAAGCGCCGCGCTGATTCGCAAAACGATTGATGATCTGGATGCCGAGGCGGTAGCTTCCGAGTCTTAATTGTGAATCGTGATCGAGTTAAATGCCTGTATTTTGCTTCACTGAATAAATTTATCGACAAAAGGAGAATTTTATGTCTGAAGTGGAACTTGTATTAGATAGCCAGTGTTCATTGGGTGAAGGCCCCATGTGGGACGTGGACACCGGTATGTTTTATTGGGTGGATATTAACCAGCACTGCTTTCATTCGCTCAATCCGCTGACCAATGAGCATCAGCGTTATGAGATTGGGCAGCCTGTCGGCACGGTGGTGTTGCGCCAGCAGGGTGGATTTTTGCTGGCTTTACGTGATGGATTTGCCTTTTATGATGCCGCGACA
Organism: Aggregatilineales bacterium; assembly: GCA_038258185.1. GTDB lineage: Bacteria > Chloroflexota > Anaerolineae > Aggregatilineales > Phototrophicaceae > JAIOHN01. Next base: position 6,253 of record JBBSQD010000053.1, read on the forward strand.
AATCAGCTTGAGATGATTATTGATCCCGAATCGGATAAGCCTGAATCCCGTTTTAATGATGGCGCGGTGGATCGTCAGGGGCGTTTCTGGGCGGGTACGATGGGCAAAGGTGATGGCGGCGTGTTATATCGTCTGGATGCGGACTTATCGCTACATACGATGCAGTCTGGCGTGACCACATCCAACGGCCTGGGCTGGAGTCCGGATCAGAAAACGCTCTATTACTGCGACTCCGGCCCCAGGACAATTTATCAATATGATTATGACGCGGCCAGCGGCGCAATTGAGAATCGGCGTGTATTCGTGCAGATCGAGGCTGGGGAGGGTTCGCCGGATGGGCTGACGGTAGATACTGAGGGCTTTATCTGGTCAGCCCGGTGGGATGGCTGGAAGATTGCCCGGTTTGACCCCGATGGCAAGCTGGAACGCGAAATTCCCATCCCGGCGGCGCGGGTGACCAGTTGTGTTTTCGGTGGGCCAGACCTGACCGAGCTCTATATCACCTCAGCACGAACGGGTTTCAGCGACGAACAGCTTAAGGAACAACCTTTAGCCGGTGGGGTTTTCCGTTTACAAACCGATGTAAAAGGGATCGCTGAGCCAAAATTCGCTGGCTGAAATAAGATTTAATTTTTTGTGACTCTGACTGAGGTTTGATGATGCAAGCAACACGTGATTTTTTGGCCGGTCTGGGTCTGCCCACTGGTGACGATTACAGCTTACGCGCATCGGCGCTGCGTTTCCCCGATGGCGCACAATATCGGGTTGAAATACCGAGCGTGGAAGGGCCAAAGGCGCTGGTCGCAGTGCTGGAAGAAGCGGAAACGCAGCAGGTTTTGATTCACCGGGTGTCTCAGGGCAGCGGGATTATGCTGCTGACGGACAGCGAAATCCGTGAAATGGTGCAGTTGGGCCACGAAGCGGGGATCGAGGTGAGCCTGTTTGTGGGGCCTCGTGCTGCCTGGGATACTGGCGCACAGATTAACGCCAGCGCGGGTAAAAATCTGGGTGCGCGGCTGCGTGGGATGGATCAGGTCATTTATGCTACGGAAGATGTGCGCCGTGCCTGTGCGCTGGGCATTCGCTCAGTGCTGGTGGCTGATGAAGGTCAGTTGTGGCTGGTCAATGAAATGAAAAAAGCCGGTGAATTACCTGCTGATCTGGTGCTGAAAATTTCAGTGCAGATGGGTGCGGCGAATCCGATTGCGGTACGTTTAGTGGAGCAGCTTGGCGCGGGGACTTACAACGTGCCGACGGATTTATCCCTGCCACAGCTGGCAGCTATCCGTCAGGCGACCACGATTCCGATTGATATGTACGTGGAAGTGCCGGACGACTTTGGCGGATTTGTCCGCCATTATGAAGTGCCGGAAATTGTGCGGATTATCGCGCCGGTGTATATCAAGCTGGGGCTGCGCAATGCGCCGAATATCTATCCCAGCGGCCTGCATGTGGAGCCGATAGCCATTAATCTGGGGCGCGAACGGATTCACCGTGCAGCGATTACACTCGATATTCTGCGCCGCTATTACCCCGATGCGACTACTTCGGAACGCGGCGCGTCTGACCTGGGTATTCCCGTGCTCTGATGTGCACTGCCCGTTTAGAGATGAAATGATCTCTAGACGGGTACCGTTGAAATCATCTGCTCATTGGCGCTGCGCAAACGCAGGCTCAACACGCGGATAATCGCCTGCATAATCTCCGGGTGGATGACCATCACTTCATAAAAACGATCCGGTGCAATTTTGAACAGTGTGCTCTGGGTGACGGATGTGGCGCTGGCGGAACGTGGCAAATGATCGAACAGGGACATTTCGCCAACGGCGTCATTTTTGCCTAACAGGGCGATTTCACGGTTATCACGATGGACTCGCACGGAACCACCAGCAATGATGTAGAGGCCGTCACCTTCATCTCCTTCCTGAAAGATGATTTCGTCAGGATTTATCTGTAATTCGTCGCTGATTTGCGCCACGTGGAATAATTCTCGTGGTTCAATATCGCTGAAGAACGGGACTTTCTTGAGGATGATGGTTTTTTCCAGCACTGAATACATAATATTTGACCTGTCATAGATTGTGAAACGCGACTTGGGGAAGTTTTCTTTGGGCAGTAGATTATCTTCTCGTTGCATATAGTCATGGATGATTTCAGAATTGTAGTAGGTGTTGGGGACTTTGTACCAGTCCAGCGCTTTCAGAATATCGGCCTCATTATGGCGTAAGGCGTAGTCCAGTGCGATAAGCGACTCCCACTGATCACCGGCAACAATCATGTGATGCAGATCTTGAGTCAGATCGGTGGGTAAGTCTGAAAAATGACGTTGTCCCACCAGAGCAGTTTGATGCACAGATCGCCCCTCAAACAGCGGGATAATCACCGAGCGTTCGTTGATTGACAGCACATTATCCAAAATCTCCAGTACGTTAGCGATATTCTGTGGTGCCTGACTTTGCGCTGAGATGATAATCGACTCGATTTTTGTGTGGGGCACATCCATTACACTCAACTTGAGCAGAATCGGCAGCATCTGTTTGATCTGCGCTCTCAGAGTAGAATACAGCAGAAATTCATCGTTTGGGTTGGGGATAAGTTCCAGCAGACAGTAACGTGCATAAACCGTTCGGGCGGCATACAGGGTGGCCGCATTTAACCGTTCCAGTTGATTGCGTGTCAGCGGTTGCTCACGTGCGATCAGCAGCAGAGAATGAATGGCCTCGCTATACAGCTTTAGGCTGTTGATATTCAAAAAGCTGATGAGGTAATCGACAGTTTTGGTCTGAGGGTAACGCGCCAGGGTCTGGATAATCCCCATGCGATTGTCTTCGGAGGTATAGGTATCCTGATAGTGCATCGCCAGCGCTTCGATTACACTTTCCGGCGGATAATTGGAAAGAATGCGTTGGGCAGCAGGCCGGGTAGCCGGTTTTTCCAGATTTGCCGCGATAATCTTGATGATCTCGTAATTGCCCTTCAGATAGTCGGGGTTTTCGATCACCTGAAGAATAAGCGCACGAGTACGAATCGAGCGGTTGGTGAGCATATCGCGCAGAATCGAGTCATCGACAATCGCAGCAGGTAGTGCCGCCATCGTATTCAGTGCGATGATGTTGGCATTGGCATCACGATCTTCGAGCATTTCGCGCAGCACATCACGTGCCAGATTGAGTGGGCCGGTATTCAGCAGCAGAACGGCCTGCGCCGCCGCAGCGCGTACCGCAGGATATTCCTTGCGGCGCAGATGCGGTTCCAATAATGGCACGATCTCCATAAATTCGCGTTTCGCCGCCACGATGATGGCTTCATCGGTGATATCGTCGGCTTCCTGTTCGATAATCGCCTGTAGTTCTTCATTCGAGATGATGTCGGGATAGGCAGCGGCCAGCCGGAGAATTTTCTGGCGGATGAGATAGCTGCTTTCGTGAAAAAGCTGATTGAGTGTTTTGGCCCAGGGCGTAAGCGACATATTTTCCAGCAGATTGAGGATAAAGGCTTTTTCGACTTCATCACTGCTGGTCAACGCGCGGTTGATGCTGCTGATAATGGTGGCATCTGCCGTGTCCAGATCAAGGTCTTCCAGAAGCAACTCATGTTGCTGAATACTGGTAAACAGCTCGTTCATGTAGCCTTGTCTTAAGCGATACACAAGGGGAATCCACAACGCGACCACCGCCAGCACCACCACGCTAATCGCCTGTATCTGGATACCCGCGAAAAGTGTCACGATGATAAAAATCAGAATCCCGGCTAAGCCTTGCATCAATGACGGGATAGTACCGTTGATAAAAGGCTTGAAGGACAGTTTGCGTAAGGGCGAAACCGGCACCCATAGCAATTCCATCGAAGTCTCGTTAAGTGTGAAGCGTATCGCCTGATCAAATGTTTTGAGCATCATGCCGGTGAGCAGTACCGGCGTGATGAAAACCAGAGTGGAATTAATGCCGATGATGATAGGCAGCACCATCAATCCGGCCAGAATGCCGTAACGTGTCAATACTGATCCGACCACAAATAACCGCGTGAAAAGTTGCAGAATGCCCACTAAAGCCGCGACCGAGCCAAAAAACGCTGTCAGGCTGACTTCATCGTTGTTGAAAATCGTATCCGGGAAGGGAATGCTGTTTTCCAACCCAGTATAAGCGCTCAATGCGGCATCATCATAATTAAAGTGCCGGTTGGCAATGACCTTGTACTGATAATCGACAATGGTCGCGACCAGAATGGTGCAGGCCAGCACTGCCATAATGGATCTGAGATAGCTATCCAGCTTGACGCGCTGCGTGGTGGTTTGTTTTTCATCTTTGGTGTCCACCTCGCTGACGCGCATGTACGAGCGTGTCAGCCACACCATCAGCACAGCCAGCAGGATAAACACGATGGTGACGATCAGGACCGCTTCGGAACCAAAACGGCTGGTGAAAGGCGCTAACGCCAACCCGCTGAGCACGGTGGCAAATGCCCCGCCGATGCCGAGGATGCCGAAAATACGTTTCGCCTGACGGGTGTCAAAAATGGTGCCGGCGAAGATATAGAACTGGAAGAACATGACGATATTGAGGACTTCCATCCAGATATAAAGGGCAATTAACGCCCATGTGTTGCTCAGAAAGGGCAGCAGTAAAGCGATGACGATAGAAAAGAAAATGCCGGTGACAGTCAGTAAGGTCACCAGGTCAACCCGCCGCGCCAACCGGGAATAGATGGTCACGGTGAGGGTCGTCGTGATGGTGACCGGGATAAGCATAATGGGGAAAATTGCCTCTGCGCCCGGTACACGACTGAAAAAAAGCGCGTTGCTCACAGAGCGTCCGGCAATGGAGATCGCTGTGATGAAAAAATAATATAGTGTAAGCCGAATAACCTGCCGTTCTTCACCCGGCTTAATATTAAGAATGGTCTGAAGTCTGCTAATCATCCAGTGACCTGTCGCTATATTGATATTTCAATTATAAATAGGGATAGAGAGCAGGGCAATTGTAATACACAGCAACTATTCTTTTTCTCAATATTGCCCTGACCAGCGGCAGAAGTCCTGTATGATAGGGGCTGGACTCGCATGAGCTGGAGATGACAACAGCGCATGACACCTTGACAGCCTATAGGCACTAAGCTACCCTTTTTAACACATTGGCGGATGTGGGGGATGCTTATCTGTTCTTAATGCTTATTAGTGCATGAGGTATTCAATGCAAATTAAGCGCGATTATTCCCAACCGTTTTTCAGTTCTCGCCGTCGCCGACGTACCAGCGGGCGATTTCTGTTTCTGTATGGTTTACTGATTGGCGGTATTCTGGCGTTTAGCTACAGCCAGTTTGACCGTTTGCAACTTGTCGCTTTGGATATGGTCGGTCTGGCACCGACAGCAACGCCTTATGCCAGCACGCTCGCTTATGAAGGGATTGCGATGTTTGGCAATGGGAATGTTGAAGCTGCTGCGGATATGTTCCGTCAGGCGGTGATACAGCAACCCGATAATGTCGATTATCTGTATGAATATGGCAAGTTGCTGATTGATCTTGACAAGGCTGAAGAAGTTCTGCAACCCAACCTGTTAGATACTTCGCTGGCCGACCGGGCTATAAGCCTCGCGCCAAATGATCCCCGTGGTTATGCTCTGAAAACAAAAGCACTGGTCTGGACAGGCAATTATGCCGATGCCATCCCGGTGGCGGTCGCTGGCCGTGAGGTTGACCCTACTTTTGCGCCGCTTCTGGCGGCAATGGCACGTGCCTACAGTCAGATTGGCCGTTATCAGCAGGGGCTGGAATATGGCGCGCAGGCCGTAGAAGCTGATCCGATGGACGCAGATGCGCGCCGGAGTTATGCGTTTACCTTGATTTATGTGGGCGAACGACAACGCGCGATTGAGCAGTTAGAAGAGGCGATTGCCCTCACTCCCAACTGGACAGCCCCTTATTTTGAGCTGGCATTGCAGTATCTGGCGTCTGACCAGGATGTGCTGGCGATTGCCACTTATGAGCGCATTCTCTCGCTTGAACCGCGTAATGCCCGGGCGCATCTGCGCCTGTGTGAAGCCTATGCCAAAGTCGGTCAGCAGGATCGCGCGGAGGATTACTGCGAGGACGCATTAGAAATTGACCCCAATTACTCCGATGCCTGGAAACGTGTGGGCATGGCGCAGTACACCCGTCGTAATTATGAGAGCGCAATTGAATCGTTTGAAACCTGTGTCAACAATCTGGCACCGGATGCCAACCGCGCCTTAAATGTCGAATGCTGGTATCTGCGCGGACTGGCGCATTATTATCTCGGCAATTGTGATCAGGCCTGGGAAATTCTGACGGAATCACTCCCTATGGCTGAAGAACTGGCGGGTGGTGAAGGTGTCGTTTCCTCTATTCGGGAAGGATTGCGTCTCACGACAGTGTCGTGTACCAAGTATGTCGGCAGACAACTCCCAACGGATATACCGCCCACGCCCATACCCCCAACGCCTATTGGTTTTTAGAGGCTGCATATGTATTTAAGAACTCCCAAACGCTACACGCGCGGTCAGCGCCGCAGCATTATTTCGCTGCGCTGGATATGGTTGTGGCTGCTCACGCCGATTATTGTGATCGGCGGCTGGCAGATTTATGAAAATCGCGAGGATCTGCGCCCCAGGGTTGAGCAGGCACTGGATGGCATCATTAATAATGCCGAAAGCTCAGTCGCGACGGCGATGGCACCTACGCCCATGCCGACTGAAAATCCGGAAATTCGCCTTGTTGCGGCGGAGGCCGCGTGGCAGCGTGGGGCGATTGAAGAGGCGGTCAATATTTATAACGATGTCGTGGAGGCTGTCCCGAATGATGTCGGTGTCCATTATTTCAGGACATTAGGTCTGGTGATGGACGGTCAGCTTAATCAAGCACTGTCCGCTGCGGAGAGCACCGTTACAGCAGACCCGTACTCGGCTGACGCGTGGGCGATTCGCGCCATGGTATTAAATCAGATCGGCGAGTCGGAGCAGGCGATTCCCAGCGCTTTACGCGCATTAGAGTTAGCCGGGGATAACGAAGAAAATTTCAAAACCCGGGCGCGGGCGCAGGCGTATCTGGCAGAAGCCTATCTGAATGTTGGCCAGTATGAACGCGCATTAAGCACAGTGGATCGTGCGCTGGAAATCAACCCGGACAGCTTTGAAGCTTTACACGTGCGCTCGCGCATTTCACAGTATTATCTGTTTGATTTTGAAAGTGCTATGAAAAGCTCACAGGCCGCCTACGATCTGGCACCTAATCTGCCGTATCTGGCGCTGGAAACCGCGATTCTCGATCTGCGTGAGGAAAATACCGATCAGGCCGTGGCGGTTCTGGCGGATATGCTGGAACTTAATCCAAACAATACATCGGCGCTGTACTGGATGGGACGCACGTACTTTGTCAGCGTGGGTGATCCCACACAGGCAGCCGATTACCTGCAACGCTGTATAGTAGCCGATCCTGAAAATATCGAATGTCATTACCTGCTGGGCCGCGCTCAGATGCGACTGGAACAGTATGCTTCAGCGGTGGAATCTTTTGAACGGACGATTCAATTAAACACCACCAGTGCCCGTCATTACTGGTGGGCAGGACGGGCTCAGGTGGTACAGAACGGTTGTCCGGGAGCGCTGAATTATCTGCGTCAGGGATATGAAATGGCGAAGGTTGAAGGCGATTCTCAGTTGATTCTCGACTTTGAAGATCAGATGCAGAGTTGCCAGTTGTTCGTCGCGCCATCGGCTGAATCCACCGAAGACCCCAACGCGACTGAAGAACCGCTTGAGGAACCGTTATCTGAGGATGAAAATCCAGCTTAAATCAAAAGGGCGTAACCTACTCGGTTACGCCCTTTTCTGTAATGCCTATTCCGTCTGGAATGAACACAATATGCGTGCCGGGCCATCTAAGAAGTAAGCCCCCAGACTGGCCGGAATCAATGCACTCTGCCCCTTCTTCAGTTGGAGTATGACATTATCTTTGGTGATCGTCGCTGTGCCTTCAATGCTGGTAAGGATATGAAACAGCTTACCGCTAGTATCCAGGTTAAGCCGCTCACCATTTTCGGCGTTTAGCTGATAGAGGAGTGTCGTGAAATACTCGGAATGGACGATATCGACAATCTGCGCGTCGTCCTGCCCGGTGTGGATAATTTCCGGCAGGCTGTGCAGGTTCGCCACCTGAATGCCTTTGTCGATATGCAGTTGGCGCGGTTTTCCATCCAGCCCCATGCGCCCCCAGTCATACAGGCGATAAGTCGTATCTGACGACTGCTGAATCTCATAGATCAGCAACCCCGCGCCAATCGCATGGATTGTGCCTGCCTGCACAAACAGCACATCACCAGCCACGACATCGGCATACACAACCCTGTCTTCCAGTCGATTTTCACGGATCGCCTGCGCGACCTGTTCCGGCGTGATTCCCGATTGCAACCCAATCACCAGCCTTGAATCGGGTTCAGCAGAGACAACATACCACGCTTCGGTTTTGCCGCGTGGCTCACCTTCCAGTTCACGGGCTTGCTCGTCATTGGGATGTAATTGAATCGACAGCCAATCGGCGGCGTCGATCAGTTTGGCTAACAGTGGCAAACCCTGCGCGGGATCGTTATCCGGCCCGATAAGCGCCTGTCCATATTCTGTCAGGACATCACTCAGGGTGCGCCCCTTTAAGGCGCCATTGGCGACTCTGGCCGTGTCATGCATTTCCCAGGATTCACCATAAGGTTCATCGGTGGGTAAGGATTTATCCATAACAGTTTCTAATTTACGCCCACCCCAGACTTTGGTGTGCAGTGCCGGGGTGAGCAGAAGTGGATAGAGGGTCATAAAAGCCTTTCCTCAATAATGATGCATGCCTTTCATTATAGGCGAAATAGGCAAAAATGATTTTTCTTTGGCACGGTTAATCACCAGCTGCGGAGATTGTCTGACTTCCGTTGACATAATGTGAGTCGCGCCGGAAAGCAAACCACAGGAAGATGACCGGTGTAAAACTGAGAAGGGTGGTGATGATCAAAGCACTGCGCACCCCGATTCGATCTGCCAGCCAACCCAGGCCGACCGCCACCACAGCATACAATAAGCTACCGCCAAATGCAGTGAGTGACCCCATCGTTGAACGTTGTGCATCGGTAAATTCACGCTGCATCAGGCCGTTCATCGAAACCATATTGACCCCGAAGAAAATCGAGGTCACACCCATCATAGCCGGGGAGATAACCGAAGCCATGAACAAGGCGGTCAGGTTAATAAGCTCACTGATGACAATGCCGCCGAACATCAACCGGCGCTGACCAAATCGTTTTAAGAGCCACCCAGCGAAGTAGAAACTGATAGCTGCGGTGACATTGGAGATGGTGCGTGCCAGACCGATGGCCCATAACGGCCACAGCATTTCGATAAACACCGTGCGAAACATGAATGAAGCTTCACCGATGGCAAAGGCGATAATCTGGCCGATGCTCAACAGGCGCAAGCGTGGATTGTTGGCGATGTGATGCAGCGCTTCACGCAGATGCGCAAAAACGTTACCGGCCTGCTCGGTGTGAATCTGTGGCTCGACAAAGCGAAAACTCATACCCACCATAATGACCTTCGGCAGCACCGAAAGCCACATCACCAGCGGAAACGAGATCGCGGCCAGCACGCCACCCAGCACGGCACTGGTTGCCAGAGCGACCTGATAGGCCGAACTGACGCGTCCCAGATACGTCTGGTAATCACCCTGTTGACCGCTCTCAGCCAGTGTGTCATGCAGCAGCGCATCATTATTGCCGCTGAAGAGGGAACGTCCCAGCCCCTCGAAAATCGCGCCGATGACCAGTACGCTATAGGTGCCGCCAATAGCGTAGCATGTCACACTGGCCAGACTGGCGAACGCGCCGAAGATCACGGTGCGCCTGCGTCCGATGCGATCCGAGAAAATGCCCGTAGGCACTTCCAGCAGCGCGGAGGACAACATAATCAGCGATAAGATGCTCATGGCGAGTAAGTAAGATCCGGTAATCTGCTCGAAATAGATGACCATCACCGGGGCATAAAGGCGGAAATCGAGTAAGAAATTGAACCATGCCAGCAAAGGAATATTGCGGCTTACATCATGCCGAACCATCGGTATGTCTCCTGAGTCTGTCGGAAAATTTGAATTGGCTTCAGTGTAAGGAGTATTCTAAGGGTGAGAAAGGACATTTGTCCTTTTCTATAATTCGGTGTAATGCACCAGGGCTTCACGGTCCAGGATTTCGACCTGATCGCGTTCAAGCCGGATGATATTTTCCGTCTCTAAAGTTTTGAATACGCGGTTCAGGTGACGGGTGGTGGTACCCATCAATCCGGATAGATACAGCTTCGACTCGAGTGTGAACTTACCATCAGTATTGGTGGGTTGGTCGAGCAGATACGCGGCGACCTGCCCACTGAGAGGAAGGATCGTCCGCGTCAGAATCGTGCTGGAGTCGTAGAGTTTGGAGGTAAGGTTCTGAATGACAAAGCGCAGAAAACGCGGATCATCGTAACCGTAGCGGATGGCAAACGCTTTTTCGATGCCGAGCAATATACTGTTCTCAATCGCGATAATGTTCATACGCATCTCAAGGTTGTAAAACAGCTCGACTTCACCGACCAGGGTCAACGGTTCCAGATTCGCCAGAATGGATACTTTGCCATTCTGGTGGATATAATTCACCTGTAATTTGCCCGACACCAGCAGATAAACATAGCTGCTGGTGTTATCCTGCCGGTAGACCTCGGCATCGGCCTTACAATGAAACAGCCGCAGGCAGCGTAACAGATCGCGGTTGAGATGCTCCGCCAGCGAAAACTGGCCGATATACTGTTGAATAAGCGCCTGTTCGTTCTGATCTGACATCAGCAAAAGTCGTGACGCCAGGTCACTCTTTTTCGTAAGGCACACCATCCGCCTTGGGTGGTGTCGCGCGTCCGACGAGACCAGCCAGCACAATGATGGTGACCAGATAAGGTGTCATCTGCAAAAATTGCGGTGGCAGATTCACCCCCAGAATTTGGAAGCGCGTTTCCAATGCGCTGGAAAAGCCAAACAGCAGACCACCGCCCAGCGCACCAAACGGCAGATATTTGCCGAAGATCATCGCCGCCAGCGCGATAAAGCCGCGTCCAGCGGTCATGTTGTCATCGAAGGTGCCGGTGGTTTCCAGCGAAAGCCACGCTCCCGCCAGACCGGCGATACAGCCGCCGATAATCACATTAATCCAGCGGTTGCGCAGCACATTGATGCCGAGTGTATCCGCCGCGTGCGGGTTTTCACCCACAGCGCGGGTACGCAGCCCCCAGCGCGTGTAGAACAGCATCACATGGGTCACTACGAGCAGGATAAACATCATATAGAAGATCGGTTTGCCGTTAAAAAAGACTTCACCCACAACGGGAAGTTTCGACAAACCGGGGATAGCGATGGATTGCAGAGTTTCACGTCCGGCATCGGCCTGTTGCAGCAATACCTCACGGCGCATGAAGCTGGTCAGCCCCAACGCCAGAATGTTGATGACCGTGCCGCTGACTATCTGATCGGTCTTAAAAGTGATGGATAACCACGCGTGTAAAACCGCCATCAATCCGCCGGCAAGTACGGCGATAATGACCCCCAGAAAAATCGCGGTCTGGCTGTTCATGAGCGGAGCCAGTATGGTAAAGGCGATAAAACCAAAGGCGGCCCCCGTCAGCATCATGCCTTCGATAGCGATGTTGACCACACCGGCACGCTCACACCAGATGCCTGCCAGCGCCCCGATCACAATCGGCGTGGCTAAACGCAGGCTGGATGCCAGCATACTGGTGGCATTGGTGCTTTGTCCGGCAGCGGCGACGATCAATACTGTGGGGAAAATGAAAATGCCGCATACCAGCAGCAGCCAGAATTTAACCCGCTGCAGTGATTCGACAGGCAGCAGGCTGATTACCCCGCTGACGATATACAGAATGGCGACAATGGTCAGATAGGGGATGATGCTGACGACGGTTTCCAGCGCGCTGCCATCGGCGGAGCGGCCAAAGGTCAGTGTTGTGAATGTGTCGGCCTCAAAGCTTTGCGGGGCGCTGATCAGTATCCATATACCCAGCAGCGTAAACAGGATAGAAAATACACTGGTTCGGGTAATTTTGAGGCGATCACGCCAGCTTTCCTGCTCAATGGTGGTGCTTTGTATTGGAGTATTCAATGTTGCCATCGGTGGTTAGCTCCCCCAACCCTTTGAAAATGTGGATGCCAGTTTTCCGTCTGTATCCGTCACCGGCACCCGCCACAAATAACGGATAATCGTATCCGCCGCGATAAACATGATAATCAGAGCCTGAATGATCTTGACCAGATCGACTGAGATATTGGCGTTAATCTGCATCAGACCGGCCCCGGTCAGCAAGCCACCCCATAGCAGACCTGATGCGATCATATTGCGCGGATTGGTGCGCGCCAGCAGCGCGACCGCAATCGCATCAAAACCCAGCCCCGCAAAAAAGGATGGCTGCATATTATACTGTACGCCGCTGACCTGAATCGTCCCGGCCAGCCCTGCCAGTGCCCCACTGAGCGCCATCGCCAGGACAATATTGCGCGGCACACTCATGCCGGAATATCTCGCAGCATCCGGGTTTGCGCCGACGGTGCGCAGCTCAAAGCCGAGGGTAGTGCGGGTTAAAAACCAATCTGTAAACCAGACTGCAAAAATCATAATCACAAGGCCGGTATGCAGATTATTGCGAACGGCCAGCCATGACAGGACAAATCCGCCCAGTGTCACCAGCAGACCGTAAATCACCGGACGAATCGCCGCGCGGATATTCTGCTGCAACTGCGCACGGCGTGCGTATAAGCCCACGGCCATGACGACAATCCCCGCGAGGATAAACCAGATGGGTGCGATCTGGTTGAAGATGGGCAGACGAGCGCTGTCGGTAATGAATGGTGTACGTGGGATGCTGGCCGCAGCATCCTGCATAATCACCGGGTCAGTTGATTTAATGAGCCAGTCCACCGTCAGGATCGCAATAAAATTAAGCATGATGGTGTTGATCACCTCATGCGCGCCGGTATAGGCTTTTAATATGCCGGGGATGGCTCCCCATAGTGCCCCGCCGATCAGGCCAGCGATGATGACCAGCGGTAAATGAAGGATGGCTGGTAGTCCACTGAAAATATCGGAATAGCCGACCCAGACGGCAAAAGTCGCGCCGATATAGAGTTGCCCCTCCGCGCCAATATTGAACAAACCCGCCTTGAAACCCAGCGCAACTGCCAATCCCGCAATGATATAGGGGATGGCGCGGACGATGGTCGCTTCTAAATTGGAGGGGAAAAAGATAAATGTGCTGCCGCCCAGCTTCAGATAAACTGTTTCGGGTCGGTCATCACTGGTTTCATCCGGTGTATTGTTGGTGTTATAGAGGATACCAAATGGGTTGCTGAAATTCGTGTCCACCAGGAGACGATTACCGGGGCGCTGGACTACCAGATTATCGCGGATGGCGGAATCGAATTCGGTCGCCAGTGCCGTTTTGACATCCTGTTCCTGCAAGACACCTTCATCATACATACGACGCACAGTGATGAGCTGTTCGGCTGCGGCTGCCGGGTTCGTGATGCCAGCTTCGTCCAGCGTTTGCTGGGTGGCAACCAGACTGCGGGCATCCTCTGCTGTCACGGCGGCGATTTGCGCCAATGTAGCGCGATCTTCCGCGCTTAATCCCAGGTCATTCAGTGTTTCAATCTGCTCGACGGTGCGTTCCAGCGCGACAATACCCTCATCATTGATGATAGCCATATAGCGAAGCAGGTCTTCGTCACTGTAGTCAGCGGCAGACGGCGCTACTGCTTCCAGCGCTGTGCGATCCTCAGCACTAAGCGTATCCATCCCGCCATAATCTTCCGTCAAACCGCGTACTTCGCTGCGTTCCAGTGCGGATAAATCGTTCAGCAGGGGTTGCATCGCACTGAGCGTATCCGCGCCAATGCGATCAATATCCGGCAGACGCGTGCCCAATTCGTCAATCTGTTCGTCAGTCAGTTCATATTGTGACAGAAACGTCGCGTACTGACGGATTTGCTCAGGGTCGACACTGGTGAGTTCAGCCGATGCGCGCGCAAGGTCATTTAAGCCGCGTGGATCGAGTTCATTATTCTCCGCCAGTAACACCACCAGATTGATGTTGTCCGCCGACACATTGCTATTGATGACAAAACCCGTTGCGCCTTCAATCAGCGCGCTGTAGGCCGAGCCTGCGATGCGCAAGCCTGCGCCGACATCTCCGCGGCCACTGGTAAAAATCATAAACGGAATGCCGATAATAAAGGCGGTAATTACAGCCAGTACGGGCACCAATCGCGGTGATATGCGCTGCCAGCCTCTGGCGACGGGGGCCAGTGGCGATGTGCTGCCTAAAGTTCCCTCAGCCATGTTTTACAGCCTCCTGCTTGACACCCGCCATCAATAACCCAATTCTTTCACGATCAGCCTCTTCTATTGGCACGGTATCAATAATCTGTCCGTCATACATCACCGCGACTCGGTCTGATAATGACAGGATTTCGTCCAGTTCGGCAGAAACCAGCAGGACACCGGTTCCCTCATCGCGCATTTTGACAATCTGCTTGTGGATAAATTCAATCGAGCCGACATCCAGCCCACGTGTGGGCTGCGCCACGATCAACAAATGGCTGGGACGCGAAAACTCACGGGCGATAATGGTTTTTTGCTGATTGCCGCCGGACAGGTTGCCGATGTTGATATAGATGCTGGGTGTACGCACATCATACTGCTCAACCAGTTGGCGGGCGTTTTCGTCTTTGGCATCTTCATCGGCGAGAATGCCCTGTGCAAACGGCCCGACATAATAGGTTTGCAGGACGAGATTATCTTTAATCGGGAAATCGGCCACCATGCCATTTTTCTGGCGATCTTCCGGGACATGGGCCACCCCAGCCTCGGTAATTTTTCGGGGAGAGTCATGGGTGATGTCCTGACCACTCATGTAAATATGACCACTGACCGTTTCACGCAGGCCGGTAATCGCTTCGACCAATTCCGTCTGACCGTTGCCCTGCACCCCGGCAATCCCCAGTATTTCCCCTTTGTGGACTTCCAGCGAAAGCCCTTTAACCATCATGAGTTTACGGTCATCCGCAACATTGAGGTTGGTGATAGACAGCACAGGCTCGGCAGGATGCGCCGGACTTTTGTCTACCTGTAAGATGACATCACGGCCTACCATCAGCGAGGCCAGCGATTGCTGAGTGGATTGTTTCGGGTCAGCATGGCCGACGACTTTGCCACCGCGCAGCACGGTGACATAATCGCAGATTTCCAGTATTTCTTTTAGCTTGTGCGAAATAAAGATGATGCTCACGCCGCGATCCAGCAGGGTGCGCATGATCTCAAACAAGCCGGATGCTTCCTGCGGAGTCAAAACGGCTGTGGGTTCGTCCAGAATGAGAATATCGGCTTTGCGGTACAGCGCTTTGATAATCTCGACACGCTGCTGCACACCAACGGGCAAGTCCTGCACCAGTGCATCCGGGTTCACATGCAGCCCGTATTGATCCGCTATTTCCAGAATGCGTTTTTTCGCGGCACGCCGGTCTAAAAACAGCCAGCGTGTCGATTCATTACCCAGCATGATATTCTCGGTCACAGTCAGCACAGGTACCAGTTGAAAATGCTGGTGAACCATGCCGATTCCGCGTGCGATAGCATCATTCGGGTCTTTGATGTGGGCGGCCTGTCCATTGACCAGGATTTCACCCTCATCCGGCGTGTACAGACCGTAAATCATATTCATTAAGGTGGACTTGCCTGCACCGTTTTCACCCAGTAAACCGAGTACCTGCCCTTTGTAGAGTTTCAGGTCAATGTGATCGTTGGCAAGCACACCGGGGAACCGCTTTGTCAGTCCGCGTACTTCTAGCACGGCGGGTGTTTCGATCATAGATTCCTCAACGTAACGCTATACTTCTTTAGATGGGTAAGTATAGCGAGGATTGAGGCGATTCAAAAAAGAAAGTATCCTTTATCATCGTAAAGTTATCTGAAAAGCATGGTCCCATAATATCTGGTTAGGGTCGGAAATTGGCGGTCTGCCAGACAAGAGGTTTGACGACCCTGATTGTGACCGCTATACTTACGAACGTTTTGAATTCAGGTAGGCGTTAAGGGAAATGACGATGGCAGATACCACAATTGATGCTGAACTACTGGAAATTTTGCGGTGTCCGGTAGCTGTTCATTATACAGACAAAGGGGATGACCCGGGTCGTCTGGAGCTGGTCAAAAATACCTGGCTCGTCTGTGCAGACTCTGGTTATAAATATCCCGTTCGCAATGGCATTCCAGTTATGCTGGCAGAAGAAGGCGAAAAGTGGAAGGATACGGCAGTCGAGGATTTGCCCGTACCTCCGCCGGATGCTTAAATCAATCACAACCTCACCTGAACTCGGTGAGGTTGTTTTTTTACAGGCGACTTTAACCTTTTTTGAACCCTTAAATTGCCTTCACAATTTGCCGATGTTATACTCTCAATTATTAATTCATCTGTAGTGATCTCAAATGAGGGTTAGCCATGCCCGATTCGATATATTATGAAGCACCAGCCTATGATGCGGCCTCTTTGCCGGTAATGGTTCCTGCCAAACTGGTGGGACGTGACTCGGTGATTGGACAAGTCTATACGCGCTTGCGTGAGAATCAGCCGATCTTAATTTATGGCGCTTCCGGTGTTGGGAAGAGTGCATTTGCCGCGACACTGGCTGCCGCTTATACCGAACAACCCGGTGGCGTGCTGTGGCTCAATGTGCACAACAGCAGCATGGAAGAGTTGATTGTCCGGGTTGGGCGCGCATACAACGTCAAAGAAATTGATACCAGCGAAAACCCATCCGGCATGATTGGGGCGGTTGCGAATACCCTCATTCAGCACAAGCCACTGGTTGTATTGGACGGTGTTCTGGATGAACAGGTCGCGACTGCGTTTATCGAGCGCTGTGTCCGAGGGCTGCCAGCCCTGGTCGTTTGCCCGGAACCGTTTACGGATGCCTGGGGTGCGCTGAAACTGGAAAATCTGGATACCAAACATGGCGCAACGCTGTTCAAGCAGACCGCAGGTATAGCCGATGCACCTGACCCGGATATTGACCGCCTGGTTGAAATGCTGAAGGGATCACCCTATGCGCTGGTGATCGCTGCGGCCAGTGTGCGTACCAACAAACTGCAACCTGTCCAGTATATTAATGCCTTAACCCAGATTCCCGGTTATAACACCGCTGAACCTGTGCTGGTCGCCTTGACTGCTGCTTTTCGTGGTCTGAACAGCGCCTTGCAGGGCGTTATCCTGATGATGGGGGCCACTCATCGCGGTGAAGCCTCCGCTGAATTTCTGAGCGTACTGGCTAGCGCCCCTAAAGAGACGATCCAGCAGGTGATGACCATGCTCGGCCAGCAGAATCTGGTTGAAATTATTGACCGTTATGGCGAACCTTATTATCGCCTGCACCCTTCAGCCCACGCTTTTGCACAGGGCTGGCTGCGCGGGTCGAACAGGCTGAATGATTTGCAAAATAAAGTCCGTGATTCAGCCGTGACTTATGCCAAAAAACATGCCCGCGAAGATGAAACCGCTTACGATCATTTGTCGGCGGAGATGGACACTTTTCTGACGGTGGCGCAGGCCGCTGCTGATCAGGATGATCGCGATACCGTGCGTCAGTTTATTGTGGCCTTGACTGGTGCCGGTGATTTTGTCAATGAACGCGGTTATGTGTATGAGTTGCTGCGTTTCAATCGGCTGGCTTCGAGTGGGATGACGGCTTTTCCGGCTTATCCTATCGAAAAGGCTGTGGAGATTGTCGATGAGGACGCGGAGACTCCTGAGCCGCCAGCCTTCCTGCGCGATATGTTCGACGACGATGACGAAGATGATGATCTCACCTACGATGAAGATGATGACGATCTCGATAATGAGCGTGATTATGTAGCTGCATCATTGCTTGAGCCAGAGGTCGTGGAGGATGACTCTGAAGAATTGGATGAACTGGATGATAGTGACCAGTACGATCTGATCGAAGAGGATGACGACGAAGATGATGACATTGAAGAGGAAGAAGAGAGCGAAGAACTGGTCGCTGTAGAAGAGCCTGTGCTGGAAGGCATTGCTGGTCTGCGGGCATCTTTGATGCAGGCGCGCTTAAATAATGATACCCGCCGCCAAGGCGATCTGCTGATGGAACTGGGTGCGGAGCAGGTCACCGAGAAACAGTTTAACGAGGCTATCGCCACTTATGGTGAAGCCCTGACCGTCTATGACGAGTTGGGCGAAGAAGAAATTGTCCTCGAAATTCTGGACACGTTATCCAGCCTGATGGTCAAAGCCGATCACGCTCAGGCGGCGATTCTCCACGCGACACGCGGCTCACAACTGGCGCAAAAGCTGGGTGATGAAGACACTCGCATGCACATCCTGATCACATTAGGGGATGCGCGCGAACAGCTCGGCGAAGCGACAGGCACCGAGAAAGCCTACAGTCAGGCTTTGGAGATTGCGCGTAATACTGGCGATACCCAGAACGAAGCGATTGTTCTCTATAAACTGGGTTATGCGCAACTGGATAACAGCGACCCGGAGGCCGCAAGTTCAACCTGGGAGCAGGCGTTACAGTTGTTCCGTGACCAGGGTAAGCGTAATTACGAAGGTCGTGCGATGGGTGGGTTAGGCACAGCTTATGCGGAGCTTGAGCGCTGGACAGAGGCCATCAGCTTTTACACATCGGCGCTGTATATTGCGCGTGAAGTCAAAGATCAGGATGAGGAAGCGCTTCAGTTAAGCAATCTGGGTTATGCATCTGTCCAGACCGAGCAGTTAAGTCAGGCGGTGACCCGTTACCGGCAGGCGTTACACCTTGCTTATGAAACCGATAATCGTGAGAATGCTGTCAGCACACTGGTGGATCTGGTACGGTTGCTGATCCGCAGTCCGCGATATTTATCTGTCTGCAAATTGCTGATTGATGATGCGCTGCGGCTGGAACCGACTGACCGCGAAGTGAATCAGCTCAAAGACCGCATTACAAACGAGCTGCTGGTTGAAGAAGCAAATGGTACCCAGTTAGCACCGGTAAATGGCACGGCACAGGACTACGCGGCCAATGCCTATGCCCTGCTTGATAATTAGAACTATCCGAATAAAACTGAATTAATAACTGCACAGGGCGAAGATATTTTTATCTTCGCCCTGTGTTTTATTTTGGATAGGGTGCCTGCCAGATTGCTGCTGCCTACTAATTAATCACAAAGATTTCAGTAGGGCTCCACCTGCCCCAGCTTCCATTGGCCTGTTGTGCCCGCACCCGCCAGTAATACACCCCGTCCGGCAGACTGGACGTGGTCACATTCAACGTATTCATGTCCAAATCATCCCTGGCAAAATCCACACTGCTAAAGTTGGATTGACGGGAAACTTCAACCTGATAACCCATTGCCCAGGTGATGGAGCCCCAGGTTAAAGTGGGGGTAGCGGTTGAGAAGACATTCCGTAGCGGAGCCGCGTTGTCCGGTGAGCGAAACACATAATTAGCGGTATACGTTCTGTTGGTGGGTGGCGTGACAATCGTTTGTGAAGCATTGCCGCCATGTCCCCAATTCTCAAAGCTGTAATCCAGCCCCGCCAGCATCTGTGTCAACGGTGCGGTGATAATCCGCTGCACGCCGGAAACACTGGGAAAAACATGCGGTGTGATAGCAGGTTGGCCGTCCAGATTGAGAATTAACCCGCTGGGACTGCTGTTCAGGGTCAGTTGAGAAACCAATGGATAAACGTCTCTATAAGTGGTGTTCTTCAGGCCATTGGTATCGGTTACGGTCAGATAAACGCGTAACCAGACATTGGCTTCGGTATGCCCCTGATCGTCAATCTGGACAGAGTCGGAACGGCGATCTCTCAGACTGGCTTTTGACCGGAAGGGGTGGACATGCTCATCATGATGAAAGTCAATCCACCAGTCAAATGAACTATCCGGCAGGTCACTATCTTCGTCATCAGGGTCGGTGTAACTCCCTGCAAATTCCAGCATTTTACCCGCTTCGTATAGATTCGAGTTGGCGCTGCCCGGTAAGTTAATCGCAATGCTCGGCGTTGGTGCCGTGCCGGGGCTGACGCTGAGTGTCGCCGAGTTGCTGGTGGCCTGGCCGAAATCGTTTTTGGCGATACAACGGAAATTTGCGCCATCGTTATCGTCATTCGGGCTGGCGGATGCGATTTCATAGGTGGTGGAATTGGCATTTGGTATGTTGCTGTTATTCCGCTGCCAGCGATAGGTGATGGGCTGCGATCCGGTCGCGCTGCAAGTGAATTGTGCGGTCTGTCCCACGCCAACTTCCACATCCTGCGGTTGTACCGAGATCGTTGGCGCTGCTTCGTCATTCTGGTAGGTAATGCGCGATAAGGCGGCATTGGCATAAGACAGATAATAGAGCGCACCGTCTGGCCCGACTTCTAAATCGACAATGCTGGGGAGTGTGTTTGAGGCAAAAGTTGCTGCACTGTCCGAGCCGCTATCATAAACGAAAATCTGGCTGGAGCAGTAATCCGCGAAAAAATAGTCCCCGGTGTAGGAGGAGGGAAACTGACGGCTTTGCGGATTGTAAAATGCGCCACCAGTAATCGCGCATTGTGGATTATTCTGGATGGGATAAGTATGAATCGGGCCGACATAACCCGGTGGCTTGGTGCCGATTACGGTATCGCCTTCAACCGCCGGCCAGCCATAATTTGCCCCCGCCTGGCCGTTGTTGATTTCTTCAAACGATTGGTTGCCCACGTCATTGATGTACATAAGGTTGGAACCGGGTTGAAAATCGAATGCAAACGGGTTACGCAGTCCATAAGCCCAGATGGCGCGATTGTTCCCACTGAGGCTACCGTAAAAGGGATTGCTGGATGGAATGGTGCCATTTTTATTGATGCGCAGAATCGAGCCGAATAAGTTGGTTCTGTCCTGAGCATTATTCGGGTTTTCGCCGCCATCGCCAATGGCTGCATATAAGAAGTTACCTTTAAACGCGAGTTGTCCACCGTTGTGATTGGTGGCAGCTCCCAGGTTATTGAGTTCGAAAATGATGACCTCGCTGTTAGGGAGGACCACGTTACCATTGGCTGTAAACCGGCTGATGCGATTGTGAATGGGCGGTGTCGATGGATGGGTTGTGTAGTACACATAGATATAGTTGTTCGAGTTGAAATTGGGGTCGAAGGCGATGCCCAGCAGACCGCGCTCACCGTCATTGTGGACGGGGATGGACATAAACGGTGTGCTGAGCAAGCTGCCATTTTCATAGATGCGGATGGTTCCGCCCTGCAGCAGGATAAATAAGCGTCCGTCAGGCGCAAACTCCATAGACGTGGGTTGATAAAGATTATTGGCTAGTTGTGTGTCTGTAAAGTCAGGGTCATCAAAAATAGTCGCTTGGGCGGATGTTATCGATACAGATATAAGAAAGATCGCAAAGAGCGAGATGAAAGCAAAGGATCGAAGGTTCAAAGGATTATGACTCGCTTGATTAATCAACAGATAAAGTGTGATATGCAAAACAGGGTTTAGATACCTAAACCTGATCACACAGTAACGCTGTTACCTTAAATTGAACTAAATACAGGGTTAATTTTCAGATTATCGAAAGGTGTATCGCTGCGCAATGCCTGCACCGCGTCTGA
>JBBSQD010000054.1:0-26667 GCA_038258185.1 Aggregatilineales bacterium
CGCCGCCGAAAAGCTGGATCGTGATATTGATACGCTGGTCGTCAAAGGCAAGGATGATCTGGCCGCTGCCGCACAGTCAGAACTGAACACCAAGCAGCAACTGGCTCAGGAATATTATGAGCAGTGGCAGGGTCAGGAAGGTCAGTACCAGAAGATGCTGGAAATGCGGCTGAAGCTGGAAAGCAAGCTGACCACTATCAAGCAGGAACGCGAGCACCTGCGTGCCCTGATTGAACTGGCCGAGGCCAAGAAGGTCACCACCAAGACCATCAAGAGTCTGGATGCTTTGGCGAATACCGGTGACGATCAGATCAACAGCCTGGCCGAGCGTATCCGTAACAATATCGATCAGGAAGACGCGCGGCTGGATATTGCCACCGCCAACCTCTCCGACCAGATCGAAGATGCCGTGCGCGGTGGTGAAGTGGATCGCCAGTTAGAGGAACGCCGTCGTCGTCTGTTGGGCAATTCCAGCGAAAGTTAGGCTTTCACCCACGTTGTTCCAGCCGCTTTACAGGGTCTAACCGTTAGACCCTGTTTTGTATCCGCAACCCTGCGCTATATTTAAGCGTATATGGGAGTGAACACAGAGAGAGTCTTAATATGTCGAAAAATAATGCACCCGATGAAATTCACCAACGCGCTTTAGGTGCGATACTGGCAAATGCCTTCCTGCGCTGGGAGAGTGTCGTCACGCTGCTGATGGTGGTCATTCTCTACCTGTTTTTACCCCAGCCCTTTGTCTGGTGGCAGCCGTGGTTCTGGCTGGTAGCCGGTGGTATCGCTGAAGCCGCACTGGTCGCCTCCGCACTGACTGATGAGGAAGCCACCCAAAAAGCCGTCACTCGTGAATTTGAACAGAAATTTGATATCCGGCAGGTGAAAAGCCGTGTCTCGCGTGAGCGCCTGCAGAACGCGCTGGAATATCGCAGCGGCATGATGGAACTGGCTAACCGTCACCAGGGCGCGATGCGCCTTAATTTGCAGCAAACTGTCGCTGATATTGACGACTGGATCGCCCAAATGTATGAACTGGCGCTGCATATTGATGGTTTCGAAAGTAATGATCTGGTGGAGCGTGACCGTAAGCTGGTGCCGCAGCAACTCAAAAATGCCCGCACCCGGCTGGATATGGAAAAAGACCCGGCCATCCGCCGCGATCTGGAAGATCAGGTGCGCCAGTTGGAGCAGCAGTTAGCCAACCTCGATGCAACTGTAAACAGCATCAAGCGGGCGGAGATTCAACTGGAAAGTACGTTGTCTTCACTGGGGACAATTTACGCGCAGATGTCGCTGTTGGGCACGAAAGAGGTCGATAGTTCGCGCGCACAACGTCTGCGTCTGGAAATTCAGGACGAAGTCACCAGCCTGCAGGACACCATCGAAGCGATGGACGAGGTGCAGGCACAGCGGCTTCGTCTGAGTTAGATCGCGGCGCGATCAGTTATTTGCTGCGGACAGTGTATTCCCGCGTTTCGATCACATCGCCCATGGGGCGACCTTCCAGCGCGGCGCGGTGTTCTTCCACCACATGCGCCGGGGTCACGGTTTGCAGCAGCCGCATCCCGGCCAGAAATACGCCGAGATCATCCAGTTGCCCTAGGCCGATCAGCACATCGGGGATCAGATCAAGCGGGGACAGAATATACAGCACCGCGGCCACCGGGATCATCTTGGCCCACATTGGCACGCGCGGGTCCTGAATTAAACGCCACGTAATACGCAGTTCATTGACGATTCTTTGAAACATCATCTTCTCCTCAACAACACATACAATTAATATTACGCAGTTTGTTGCATACGGTTGCGTTTTCCTCACCTGTCTCTTAACCACTTATACTGCTAGGGGGTATTGTCGCAGTATGTGTTTTCTCGATAATATAACAGCAACAGCGCGAACGACTGACAGCGACTCATAAATGTCCCAGAAAAGGTCAGGTATTTCAATGGAAATCGAATTCAGCGGTGATATTTTCTACTGGCGCGGACCATCCCCATTTTTTTTCGTGACCATCCCCGAAGAAGAAAGCAGTGACATCAAAGGCATATCAACCGAAGTGACCTATGGCTGGGGCGTGATTCCGGTACAGGTTCAGATCGGCGACACAAAGTGGAAAACATCGTTGTTTCCCAAAGATGGCCTCTACCTCGTGCCGATTAAAGCCAGTGTGCGTGAAGCCGAAACACTGGAAGAAGGCGATGAAGTGACCATCCGCCTGCGCATAGATCTCTTTTAGGACACGTTTAATTTGCCCTTTATACTCTGGCCTTCATGCAGCCTATCCAGACTGAGCTTCAATCAAGTTTTAAAGTCTCCATTGCTGGCGGGGGAGATTTAGAGGGGGTCTACGGTCTACAGGCAATTAAATCACCCCACCTCAAACACACCCCTCAGCTACCCCCGAATGCTGCAATCGACTATACTTATCCACATTAAGATTCTGCCTGTAGACGGAGAAACCGCCCATGAAGCGATTTTTGCGAGCCATTTTAAGCGGCCTCGGCTGCATGTTGTTGCTGTTCAGTGTTCATCCTCTATTCGTGACGGCTCAGGATGAGGTCGCCACGGAAGAAGCCGAAGAACCAGCACCGTCCGATGGCTTTGATTTGCCCACCGAATTTTACGTGCTGACCAACGAAGGCCAGATTGATCGTTACGGCCTGGGTGCAGACGGTATCCGCACCGTTACGCCGGAAGGCGCTTTCGCCATTGATTTTGGTGTCGCGCCGGACGGCGAGTGGGTAGCTTATCGCACCGAAGATGCGCTGCTGCTGAGTAATGTCAGTACAGGCGCGGAGCAAACACTGGACGACAGCGCCGCCAGCGTGCCGACTCTGCGTGGACAGGGCAAAACCATCGCCTGGTCACCCAGCGGCAACGCCCTTGCCACCACCACACTGGAAGGTGGCCGTGTCTACTTCACAGTGGATAACACCCCTCTCAACAGTGGAGCAGAAGTCACCGCCCTGAATCTGACCGAAGGCGTGTTTTATCAGTTTGTGTGGTCACCGACGGGGCGCTTTCTGGCCGGTGAAGTGGCCGATAATGTCTGGTGGATTTACCGGCGCGAGGATACCAATCTGGTTTTGAGCAGCGCCATTTTATCCTCACAGGGGCTGACGTGGGCCAGTTCGTTCGAGGCGGTTTTCGCCCCGGCGGAAGGCGGCCTGCTCATTATGAACATGGATGCGGCTAATGCGCAGACCGCGCTGCTGGACAACTCATGGACATACAGTCTGCCGGTGCTGGCGGAAGATGGCTTCCTCAAGTTTTTTGGCCGCCAGCAGGAAGACCCGCTCATTTCGGAAGGTTATGGCCGTTTGCTGGGGTTACGCTCTGGCGTGGCAGAAACCAGCAATCTCAGTGATGTGGCGATTGAACTGGGGGGGATGCAGTGGGCGCCGGAAGGTCGCTTGCTGGTGGCCCTGCGTGATGGCACGCTGTCGCTGGTCAACCCGGCGGAAGGCACCATTTTCCCGCTGCCTATCGAAAATGCGGTGGCCTATGACTGGGGTGCGCTGGGGGAATAAGCCTTGTGAGACTTCCCATCAGCACAGCTTGAATTCATATTGCACTAATAATACTGGGTATAATTGTGAAAGAGATTCAAATTATGTATCAAGCAAGGATTAGATATGTCCGGTGAACGTGTACTGGTAGTTGAAGATGAGGCGCGAATTGCGCAGTTTATCGAGCGCGGCTTGATCTATGAAGGTTACCGGGTCACTGTCGCTCGTGATGGCAAAACCGGGCTGACCACCGCCCGTGATAACCCGCCCGATCTGGTCATTCTGGATTGGATGCTGCCCGGTCTGGATGGATTGGAAGTCTGCAAACGGCTGCGTGCCGCCAGCGAAGTCCCGATTCTGATGCTGACCGCCAAAGACGATGTCAATGACCGCGTGACTGGCCTTGATGCTGGCGCCGATGATTATCTGGTCAAGCCGTTTTCAGTGGATGAACTGCTGGCGCGGATTCGCGCCCTGTTCCGCCGCGCCTCCCCCGCCTCGCGTCCCGATGTGCTGCGTTTTGGCGACTTAACGCTGGATACTGGCACGCATCGTGCTTACCGCGGTGAACGCCCCATTGACCTGACCGCCAAAGAATACGAACTGCTGGAACTTTTTATGCGTAATCCCCGGCAGGTGTTGACTCGTGATGTGATTTTTGACCGTGTCTGGGATTATGATTTCGGCGGTGAAAGCAACATCATTGAAGTGTATGTGCGTTATCTGCGCCAGAAAACGGAACAGGAAAATGAAGGCCGCCTGATCCATACCGTTCGCGGAGTGGGCTACGTCCTGCGCGAGGAATAGGCAGTCATGCGGATTCGCACCAAATTAACCCTGTGGTATTCTGGCCTGCTGGCGATCATTATCGTGATCTTCGGCGCGGTGGTCTTCAGGGTTATGGAATTCACGTTGGTCGATAGTGTCGATGTATCGCTGAACCAGACGGCTGAGTTGGTCATTCGCAACAGCCGTGTGGAGCGTTTCGGCATGTTCGGCGCACCCAATCAGGCCAGCATTAAATTGCCCACCCTCGATCTTTTCCGCGCTTCAGGCGTGGGGGTGCAGGTCTGGGAAGTGACTTCTGAGGGTGGGCCTGTTCTCGAAGACTCCTCGAACAACCTGGGTGATTATGCTGACCCGCTGGATTCCGCTGCGCTGGGGCTCACAGAGCCATCGGTCAAAAATGTCTTTATCAACGGTAATGAATTCCGCGTTTTGACGCGTCCGGTTTTTTCAGTCGGCAAAGTGTTCGGCTCGGTGCAGGTGATCGCCCCGCTGGACACACTTAATCAGGCGCGTGACCGTCTTCTGCTGGTGCTGGCCTCTGCCGCCTTACTCGGTGTAGTCGGCTCGGTGATGCTGGGTATGTGGCTATCACGCAAGGCTTTGCAGCCGATTGAGAGTATTACCCGCGCTGCTGCCACCATCGCCCAGACAGAAGACCTCAGCACCCGTTTGCCATGGCATGGCCCACAGGACGAACTGGGACGCCTGACGCAGGTCTTTAATCAGATGATGGGCCGTCTTGAGGATTTGTTCAGTTTACAGCGGCGTTTCGTGGCCGATGTCTCGCACGAATTACGCACACCGCTCACCGCCATTCGCGGCAATCTTGATCTGATCAAACGTTATGGCGTGGATGATCTCTCGCTGGAAGCGATCGAAAGCGAAGCTGAGCGTATGTCGCGCATGGTGGATGATCTGCTGCTGCTGGCACGCGCGGATTATGGTGGGCTGACACTCGACAAAGAACCGCTTGATCTGGATACGGTGGTCATGGAAGCCTTTCAGCAGGGCAAAGTCCTTATCAAAGACCGTGAGCTAAACCTGCGCATGAATGCCATTGAACCTGTGCGTATCTCCGGCCATGCGGATCGCATGAAACAGGTGCTGCTCAATCTGCTCAGCAACGCCATTAAATTCACCCCGGATGGCGGCACCATCACGGTCTCGCTGACTTCGGCCCATACGCAGGCGGTCATCTCAGTCACTGATACCGGCATCGGCATCTCCGAAGAAGATTGCAAGCACATTTTTGATCGTTTTTATCAGGCGGATACATCGCGCATGCGCACCGGGGAAAGCACGGGTCTGGGTCTGGCAATCGTCAAATGGATTGTCGAAGCGCATGATGGCACTTTAAGCGTGGAGAGTCAGATGGAGAAGGGGTCAACCTTTACGGTAGAGATTCCGTTGCTGACGCAACATCTTCATCATTCCGATGACGATAATTTTGACCATCACACGGGCAAATCCCGCACCCGTCCGCGCCTGATCAAAGTCCGCGCGCCCCACTGGTTAACCCCCGAAAGTTAAACACGACTGGCCTGCACAGCATCGCATTCCAGATGTTCCATGCTGCTCATCAGAATATCGCGCAGGTGCGTATCCGACAGGGTGTAATAGACATGCCTGCCATTTTTCGTCCAACTGACCAGCCCCATTTCCCGCAGATATTTTAACTGGTGCGACACCGCCGGTTGATCCATGCCCAACGCCTGGGTGAGATCCGTCACACACCATTGATTATCGGCCAGCGCTTTGACCATACGGACACGGGTGGGGTCTGCCAGCACCTGAAAAAAACGCGCAATCAGCCGTGCATCTTCCAACGGTAATACGTCATCTTCCGTAGGGTCAGCGGGTTTCACCTGTGGCATGGGACTACCTTTATTTGTGAATGTCATCTCAAAAACACGTTATCAGAAATTAATATTCGCTGTCAATAGCCTCACAGCCAGACTAAAACGCGGGCAGGGCCTGAAGTAAGCGCCGGAACGCCTGATGCTTCTGGCGTTTGACCGGATCGCCGGAGGTCAGATAGATAACGGAACCGGGGACAACCCGCAGCACCGCGCCAAAGGCCATAATCCATTTGAGGAAAAACGCGGACGTGCGGCCATAATTCTTGCGGAAGTATTCGATCTTGCTGCGATGCAACTGCAAAAACATCTCCGTGCGCACCTGATTGCTGCTGCCCCCCCACAGATGCACCGTCTGCACGTTGGGGTTATACAGGATTTCCCAGCCAGCCTGCTTGAAGCGATAACACCAGTCGACTTCTTCCGAATACATGAAATAACTGGCATCCATCACGCCTACCTGCTGCACGACTTCGCGCCGTACCAGCATAAACGCCCCCATCACCACATCGACATCGCGTACATCATTGAAGTCCCACCACGTCATCAGAAACTGGCCGAACTCGCGGCTTTTGGGCAGAAGCTTGTCCAGTTGCAGCGCGGTGTAAATCTCGGTTTTAAGCGAGGGGAAACTATAGCAGGAGGGTTGCAGACGGCGGTCTTCAAACAGCAGCTTACAGGCACTCATGCCGGCTTCGGGGTGAACATCCATAAACGCCACCATCGCATCAATAGTGTTCGCTTCGACAAACGCATCACTATTCAGCAGCAGCCAGTAACGCCCCTGCGCAATCGCCATGCCCTGATTATTCGCCCCGGCAAAACCTTTGTTGTCCATGTTCTCGATGCGGATCACATCGGGGAAATCCTGCCTGAGCATCGCCACACTGCCATCGTTGGAGGCGTTATCGACCACGATGATTTCATAACTGACTTTTTCAACCGTCGCCTGTACGGCACGCAGACAACGCGCCAGTAAAGCCTCCGCATTCCAGTTCACAATGATGATTGAGACATCCAGCATAATCTTGACCTTTATCCCCCCGAATCTGATGAATGACGCTGCGGCTCAGGTAATCATTGGGGAACGTGCCAGCAGCATCTATGCTACACTGTCAGTTCTAAACGCCTGACCTTGCCCTTGACTAAAACCTGCGCTAACAGAATTTCTACACGGAACTTATGCCAGCCTCATGTTAACTTAATTAAAAGTACACACCATCTTGCTACAGTAAAATCTATCTTACAGGTTTTAATTTTCTGGAAAGAAGAGGACTATGCAAAAAAACAGAATAATCTCAGCAGGGTTTATCACCGCGCTGTTGTTAACTCTGCTCACGGTCATGCCTGCCCTGGCGCAGGCTGAACTGCCACCCGCGCCCATCACCAACGATGAAGGCGGCCCGGTGATCATTACCGGTTCCGTGGACTATACGAATCCGCTGTTTACCGATGGCGTGGCCGAGCCGGTCATCATCCTTGAAGATCAGGCCGGATTTGTCGACCGCAATAAATATTTCCTGATGCCAGTCGAGTCGCAGACATTGGGCCAGATCACCTCCGATTTTTACGAATCACCTTTCACCTACAGCCTGACCCTGCCGATCATGCCCGGCGGAACCCTGCGTGATGTGGATGCGGATGGCGTTGAGGAACCCGGCGTGCAGATTTTCGCCGTTGCTTACTGGAATAACACTTTTGGCGACCCCTATCTGGAAGAACGCGATCTCTATGGTGGTGGCTGGTCAACGGCCTACGCGTCTACGCTCATCAGCAGCGATGCCGATACCTCCGGTGAGGTGATTGGCGGTAAATATCTGGTGTATGCGGCGGACGATCAGCAGGGCTTCCCGCTGGACTTTGGCGCGGACGGTCTGCTGTTTACGGGTGATGAAGATATGGTCGCGCTCCCTGAAGGCTATACCATCGTGGATCTGGATACTGAACCCTTCACATTTGACCGTTCGGCCAACCCGACTGTCGACCTGTTAGAGCCGGATGCCGCCGCTGTGGATGATTTCTCTGGCATGAGTTATGTCGATGCCTTTGATGACATGCTCGACAAAATGCGCCGTGAATATGCCTTTACTGAATACAAAGGCATTGATTGGGACGCGATGTCCGCTGAATTCCGTCCACGTTTTGTTAAAGCCGAAGACAGCAACAGCAATCTGGATTATCAACGCGCCCTGCAGGACTTCCTGCAATCCATCCCGGATGGTCATGTCTCTGGCCCCATTGTCTTCCAGGACATTCAGCAGAATTTTGGTGAAGCGCTGGGCATGGCGATTCGTGAGTTGGACGACGAGCGCGTCATCGTCAACTTTATCGGCGACAACGGCCCGGCAGATCGCGCCGGCATTGAGCTGGGTGCGGAAATTATCGCTATCGACGGCCAGCCGATTCTCGAATATCTGGACACGGTGATACCTCCGTCTGGCCCCTTCAGCAGTGACCATAACCGCCGTCTGGAGCAACTGCGCTGGGGTGTGCGTTTCCCGGAAAACAGCAGCGTGGATGTCGGCTTTGTCAACCCGGACACCGAAAAAGCTTTAACGGTTTCGCTGAAAACCGCTTACGACTGGGACAGTTATGAATTCGCATCACAGTCCCCGCCCTACACCGGTTTCGAGCAACCGCTGGATTACTCCATTCTGGATAGCGGACTGGCTTATGTCAAAATCTACAGCTTCAACGACAATTCACTGCTGACCATCCAGTTATGGGAACGCCTGATGCAGACCCTCAACAACCAACAGGTGCCGGGTCTGATCATCGACATGCGCCAGAATGGTGGCGGCAGTGGTTTCCTTGCCGACCAGATGGCCGCCTATTTTTTCAACGACCCGCTGGAACTGGGTGGCACCGCGCATTATGACCTTCAGCGCGACGAGTTCTACTTTGATGAACGCTCCACACAGCGCTTTTATCTGCCGCAGGACGAGCTGCGTTATAACGGTGATGTCGCCGTGATCATCGGCCCGGATTGCTACAGCGCCTGTGAGTTTTTCACCTATGACATGACACTACAAGACCGTGCCGCGGTGGTCGGTCAGTATCCGACCGGTGGCCTGGGCGGCAGTATCGAGGATTTCCTGATGCCGGATGGCGTACGGGTACGCTTCACGGTAGGCCGCGCCGTCGATGCTGAAGGCAACATCCACATCGAAGGCAAGGGCGTGCCGCCGACTATCCATGTGCCGGTGGACGAAGACACGCTTTTCAGCCCCGGTGACCCGGTGCTGGATGCCGCCATCGAATATATGACATCCTCCGTGCGCAACTAAACACGGATACGGGGAGCGCAGAACACTGCGCTCCCTTTTTGTTTCAGTCTGTTATGCAGTCTGTCATGTTGCGATACTCTAAATTAGGTACAATACACAAAACGAGCAAGCCCGGAGTATCGGCTATTATGCAACATTGGTTTGCGCTTCCTCAATCCGATGATGAATACCTGCAGTTTTCAGCCCGCGTCCTGCATTACACCCTTCTGATTTTAATAGGCATTGCCCTGGTATTTACCCCGTTTGCATCCTCACCATCGCAGTTATTGTTTATTCCTATCCTTGTGCTGCTGCTGGGTGGTTGCTACTACCTGCTGCACACGTGGCGTTTTCGCCTCGCCAGTATCCTCTTTGTCAGCGGCATGTGGCTCATCATTACCATCGCGTCGTTCAGTCTCAACGGCATTCGTAATGCCTCGATGAGCACTTATGCCATCGTCATCATTTTTGCCGCTGTGCTGTTTCAGTTTCGGGCGGTGATCGTATTTACCACGCTGAGCGTGGCCTCAGCCACAATCCTTTTAGTGGGCGAAACCCTGAACGTGCTGCCATTGCGCACCACACCGCTTTATCTTGCCGATCGTTTCTTCCAGCAGATCGCCCTTTTCAGCTCCACCGGGATTCTGCTGTTTGCGGCTGCGCGTGTGATCCGCTCCAGTTTTGACCGTATTCACAACAATGAGGAAACTCTGCTGGAACGCAATCGGGAGCTTGAGAACGAGATTACCGAACGCCAGCGGATAGAGTCCGATTTACGTCTCAGTGAGGAAAAGTATCGCCTTTTGTTTGAAAACAGCTCCAACATGGCTGCGCTATATGGGCCAGATGGTAAGGTAATTCTGATGAATAAGGCAGCGGCGCAGTTTATGAGTATGTCTGCGGAAGCATTTCAAGGCCGTACTATGCACGATATTTTTCCCGCAGAATATGCTGAGCGGAGTATGCAGCAGAATATTCAGGTAATGGAAACGGGCAAAGCCAGCCTTGTCGAAAGTCAGATCACATTAGAAGACGGAAATGAGTTTTATTATCTGCGCCATGTGATGCCCTTGCCTGCCGCTGGAGAAATCAAACCATCTTTACTGGTGATTACGACAGACATCACCGAACAAAACATCGCTCAACAGCGTGAAAACGACCTGATCCTGGCTCAGGAAAAAAACGCCTTTCTCACAGAGTTTTTCGGCACCGTATCCCACGACCTCAAAACCCCCTTAACGGTGATGAATACCAGCCTCTACCTGCTTGAACGGGTGCGCAGCGACGAACAGCGCAAAGAAAAGATCACGCGCATTTCGGAGCAGGTCTCGCTGATGGATCGCTACATTCAGGATATGCTAACCATCTCGCGGCTGGAGCATCTGCCTTCCCTGAATTTTCAGGCATTCAACCTCAACCAACTCATTGCTGATGTGATTCATTTACTGCGGCCAAAAATCGAAACTCAAAAGCTCAGTTTTACTTTTAACGCTGCCCCTGACCTCCCCCTTATACCCTGTGATCAGGAACAGATTCAGCGGCTGCTGACCAATCTGATTGAAAATGCCATCAACTATACGCCGCCGACTGGCGCGGTCAACGTCGATACCCATAGCTGTGATGAATGGGTGATTCTGCGCGTCAAAGATAGTGGCATTGGCATCGAACCCAACGCGATACCCCATATCTTTGAGCGTTTCTACCGCACGGCTAACGCACGGGCATTCACGCGGAGCGGAACCGGTCTGGGGTTAGCCATCGTCAAGAAAATTGTCGAGACGCACAGCGCAACCATCGAAGTGGAGAGCCAACCCGCGCATGGCACAACCTTCCGCATCCAGTTCCCGAAAGAACGCCCATGCTGATGCAAATCTTAAATCCTCATGCACTGTCTAAAGACTTCAGACTCACCACTAAGGACTAAAAGCGACTTGTCAGCGGCCTGTTAAACCTGTAACCTATTAACCGGTTTATCGTATTCGTTGACGGAGTCGGGCTGTGAAGCGTATCGCATTCATCGGGCTTATTAGTTTCCTGCTGGTTTTATCCATCTCCCTGTTACAGGCACAGGGTATCGACGAACTGACCCCCCAGGGTGATGAAGGCACACCCGCTCCGCTGGTCACACCCACCCCTGTGCCCCGTCCACAACCGATCACCGTGCTACAGGAAAATGGCCTCACCGTCAGCCTGTATTTTACCGAAATCGCCCAGGGTAATATCGGGCTGGTGCAGGTGCAGGCGGATAGCATCGCCGGGGCACGGGCACGTTTCCTCAACGAAATGATCGAATTTTTCCCGGTGCCGGGTGAAGGTTTTTACGGCTTGCTGGCCGTCAAAATGGAGCAAAACCCGCGCGTTTATGACCTGTCGATTTTCGCCTGGTTTGAGAATGAAGAACGCGTCACGCTCAACACGCAGGTCAATGTCACACTTGGTGCGTTTATCCGTCAGGACAACATCGTTATCGCGCCGGATCGTGCTTATCTGGTGGATACAGAAGTGGAACGCAGCGAACTGGCTAAGCTAGAAAGCATCTTCAATGTCGTCACCCCGCAGCGCATGTGGGATGAAACCGGCTTTCAGGCACCCATCCTCGGCTCGGTCTTTACCTCACCTTTTGGCGCATTCCGCATTTTTAACGGCACCCTGCAAACGCGCCATACCGGCTGGGATATTCGCACCACATTAGGCGTGCCGGTGATTGCCTCAGCCGGGGGCGAAGTCGCCTATGCTGGCAGGATGGATATTCGTGGGAATGTGGTGATAATCGATCACGGCTTTGGCGTGTTTTCGACCTATTCCCATCAGTCGCAGATTCACGTCACGCGCGGCCAGACCGTCATCAAAGGTCAGATTATCGGCGTCACCGGGGATACCGGGCGCAGCAGTGGCCCCCATTTTCACTGGGAAATCGCGGTGAATGGGGACTTCATGGATAGCATTCAGTTTACGGAAACCTGGCTGCCATAGGGGCGGTCAGTTCGGGTCGTCACTCGGTGGTAAAGTCTCAGTCGTTGGGGGTTCGTCAGCGAAGGCGGTAAAGCGCATGAATGCCTTTTCCTGCGGGGTCATATCGACCGGATAATCGGTTTCGTCATAGGCTTCCATGATGCGGTAGCCCTCTTTGATATACCCGCGAATCGTGTGCAGGCTGATCCCCATTTCATCCGCCGCCAGATGCGCGGGCATCCCTTCAACCACACACAACTTAATCGCCTGCCGGATGCGGTCAGTCAGTTCGGGATAATCGCGCTTCTCCGGCAGCACCCGTGCATGGAAAATGCGCGAGTTAAAAATACCGTGGCAGGCGCGGTGAATACTTGCTGTCAGGATAAAATCACTTTCCAGTGTGTAGACAATCGCCCACGCGATCTGCAAGCGCACGTCCTGCTTCAGCAGAAACCCGGAGGCTTTGGCATTCGCCGCCGCTTCGACCAAAGATGTGTCGATCACCTGCGCCAGACAAATCACCTTCACGCGCGCGATGCGCTGGCGCAACTGGTTAATCACATCGGTCAGTTTTTCCGGCCCACCGATATGATCCGAATCCAGCACCACCACGTCCGGCAGTTCTGCCAGGGGGGTGCGCCGGATATACTGCCACATATCCTCCAGGCTTTCGGACATATTCGTCACCCGGGTACGCCGATCCCACGCCAGATAACTGTTGACCGCCTGCATGGCATAGAAGTCGGTATCCATGATGAGAACTTTAAGATTGACATTGTTGATATTGACTGCTGGCATAATCTGCCTCTTTGAACGTCTTCGTGTATAACCTTCATTCTACATCGGCTATACATTACCTGTTCATAATTATATACAGACTTAGGGGATTTGTGCTTCTATCGTGTCATAAGATTTTGTTATACTACGAAATCTATGATCTAGCGAGCGTTTTCCGGCCCTGTGGGGAGGCTTTTCCAGTCCGGTGGCTGATGCCGCAAGCGCCATAGCCAACCCAGCGGATAGCCGATCATTTTCGCCACATCCCCCACTATGCGGATCAGCGGCACCAGCCCAATCGCATAGAGCCAGTCCGCCACATTCACATTGGGTAATCGGCGCAGCACCGTCGGTAAACGGCGATACGGCTGGTAAAAATAATAGATTGCCCCCGGCACAAACGCCAGCCAGAAGACCGGATACACCCGCAGAGCCAGCAACACAATCCCCGGCGCGGCCACCAGATAGGTGAGGTAACGCATAGCGTGCCGTTTGCGCCACAGATCCGCTTTGCCATCCCCGCGCGCATACCGATAATACTGCTTGAAAAATGCCTGTAACGATCCGCGTGGCCGAAAATGCACCAGCGCATCCGGCGCAAAGCTGAATGCTGACACCCGCTTTTGCAGGCGCAGGTCAAAAATCAGGTCTTCGCAGTAATCCAGCCATTCGGGATAACCCTCGACACTCACCCAAGCGGATTTGCGAAACGCGATGCTACGGCTGGACGGTAAGAATGTGGTCGGGTCAATCTCGCTGATTAGTGGCAGCACCGTCGCGCCCATTGCCGCTTCAAAAACCGTCTGCGGGTCGGCCAGAAAAAAGCCGCTGACGACCGACACAGCCGGGTTATCCAGCAGCGGTTGCGTGATGTGTTCCAGCCAGTCCGGTTCCATCCGTACCCCGGCATCCGTCACCGCGATGATATCGCCCTGTGCCGTCGCAATCGCCCGGTTGCGCCCCTGGCTGATATTACACCCCGGCTCAATCAATACCCGCAGCGGCAATTGATCGG
Organism: Aggregatilineales bacterium; assembly: GCA_038258185.1. Classification (GTDB taxonomy): domain Bacteria; phylum Chloroflexota; class Anaerolineae; order Aggregatilineales; family Phototrophicaceae; genus JAIOHN01. The sequence continues at coordinate 14,166 of JBBSQD010000054.1, forward strand.
CCACCGCTTCGATCATGGCAACGGTGTTATCGGTACTGCCGCCATCCACAAACACCACTTCGTCGGGTTGGCGCGTTTGCATACGGATGGATTGCAGCAAGTAGGCGATGTTCTCCCCTTCATTGAGGACGGTAGCAATCAGCGAAATCATCAGAATCTGACCACGACCTTACCATGGCTTTGACCACTATGGAGATAGTCCACCGCGTCCGCCACCGCGTCCACACCGGCAAATTCCGTCGGGTCAATCGCCACCTGCAACTGACCCGACTCGTAAAGATCGGCCAGTTTCGCCAGATGCGTCGGAATCAGCTTGAAGAAATGCGGCAAAAACATGCTGCGCAGTGAGGCGGATTTACCCAGCAGGGTGAAATAGATGCGTTCTTCTGTCACCCTTTCCGGCTGATCCAGATATTCGCTGATATAGCCGATGATCACCAGCCTGCCGCGAATCGCCAGATGATCCACACAGGTATCGAACATCTGCCGCCCCACCGATTCGTAAATCAGATGAATGCCGTTGGGATATTCAGCGCTTAAGACCTGCCCAAAATCTTCGGTTTTGTAGTTAATCACGCGGTCACAACCCAGCGATTTCAGCAGTTCGGCTTTATCATCGGTGCTGCAGGTACCGATGACATGATTACCCGCCAGCTTCGCCAGTTGCACCGCGAATTGGCCGGTGCCCCCCGCGGCAGCCGTCACCAGCACATTCTCACCGCTGCGCATGTCGCCGGTCACTTCCAGGCCAATCGACGCCGTGACGCCGCTCAGACCCAGGCTGAGAATTTCCGGCGTGGCGGCGGGAATCGGCAGCGCCCGATGGGCTTTGACCGGATAATATTCGCGGTAGCCGCTGCCCACCGATGAGGTCATCACGAAATCACCGACTTTCAGCGCCGTGACCGCCTCTCCCACGGCCACCACTTCGCCGACCGCTTCCGCGCCCATATCAATTGGTGGCTGCGAATTGGGCGTATACGACCCGGCGCTGATATTCACGTCGGTCGCGTTCACCCCAGCGTAATGATTGCGCACGATCACTTCATTGGCCTGGGGCGCTTCCAGCGGGACTTCGACAATCTCCGTCGCGTGGCGGAAGTTTTTGTCATAGCGGACAGCGGTTACTTTTCGATAGGTTTGAGGCAGCATTAATCTTGTCCTGTATAGTTTTTGATGTGCTCCACAACCGCTTCATACTCGGTGTGGGTGCGATTGGTCACGGCGATCACGGGCTTGCCGCCTTCCCCCGCCAGAAACCCGATAATGCGATAAGGCAGCGGCAGCCCCGGAATCACCAGCATGATACCCTCTGCCGCCTGATATTTATTGCGTCCGACCAGCGCGCGGCGGGTGGTTTCCGCGTCACGTTGGGGCAGCAGGGTATACGGTTTAACCGCTGCGACCTGTGACCAGGGCACAAAGCGACTTTTCCAGATCACCGGCTCAATCGTCAGACCATCATCGGCCAGCGTCAGATCATGAGTAGCGGTAGTAATCATCAGCACAAACGGAATCAGCAGCAGCGTGATGATCGCCGTGAGGAAAAAAATCATCCCCGGCGTGACAATCACCGCCAGCAGCAGTTGTAAAATCGCAGCGATCAGCATGATCAGACTGACGATGATCGCGCCATAATGAATGAGGCGGTTTTGTTGGGGTCTTGGGTGTGTTGTTTTCATAGCGCTGATTATAGCCGAGGCAGGCAGGCAGGCGTAGGGTTATACAACAATATGACAAATAGGACGCGTAACCCCTGCCAAACATCACTAGAGCGACCTGTCCAACAGGCGCATAATAGAATCAGGATCAAGACAGACAAGGGAGGCATGACATGCTAAACAGATGGGAACTCTTATTCACCTTTCTGATGACCGTGCTCGTGTTTTCCTCGATGCTGCTCGATCCCGTGGTGACCGTCAGTTTACTGATGATCCTGGTACTCGTCTTCGTAATCGGCAGGCAGATCGAACGCGATAATCACCTGCCAGACCGTTGACGCAACAAATCTCCTCGTACTTGAAGGAACGGCCCCGGCATCCAGTTGGAGCCGTTTCTTCGTTTTAAGCCACTTTGCCATTCCTTCAATTGTGTAGTGATTACAGTGGGCAAGCGTCAGCTTGGAGTCCGCTGCTTGCGTTACACTGAGCATGGCAGAGAACAGAGGATTAGCAGATGACGAGAAGGCGTTGGCTGGCGGCGACAGTGCTGCTTATTCTGATTGTATTCATCGTGATTTTCATGCTGATCCGCACCCAACCGCCAGTACCCGAACCCGCCGGAGTCATGCTCATTTCGCGGATGGAAAATGGCACTGGAAGCAGTAACTGGCTGGATGTGGCTACGGGTGACCTCTCACCCGTCAAAGGCGTTAATAGTTTGCCTTTAAGTGATCTTGCCCCAAACGGAAATCAACTGGTCTATGAGGGTTTACCGGGTCTGTTCATTTACGACCTGACCGATAACAGCATCCAGCAGATTACCGACGGTGAGCGCGACAGCCATCCGAGCTGGTCACCCGATGGACAAAGCATCATTTTTATGAACAGCCGCGATTTTCACTCGGCCTTGTTCCGCTACGATACTGCTAGCAGCGAGAGTCAGCAGCTTACCGATTATCAGAACGACCTCGAACCAGACTGGTCACCGGACGGTCAGCGCGTGGTATTTACGACCTCGCGCGATGGTTTCCAGGAACTGTATACCATGCGTCCCGATGGCACTGACCTGCAACGCCTGACGAACAATACCGGCCTTAATGACCTGCGGGCGGCTTATTCGCCGGGCGGTCAGCACATTGCCTACATGACGAATTATTCTGTAGGCGATAACAGCGGTGAAATCTGGCTGATGAATGCCGATGGCAGCGATCAGCGGCGTATCACCAATAATGATTACTATGATCGTGAACCGGTCTGGTCACCTGATGGGAAATATATTGTTTTTACGGGCATGGTTGCTGAGAAAAACAGTGATATTTTCGTGTACGATCTCGTGGCAGATGAGGTTCGCCAGATTACCAGCTTGCCAACGATTGATGCCAACTCGGTTTGGTCACCGGATAGCGAATGGATCGCGTTTGTGTCTTACGAGGCCAATGGGCAGGAGAGTCAACTCTATCTGGTGCGGCCCGATGGTAGCGACTTGCGCCCCCTGCTCGATAAAAGTCGCGGTTACGGAGTGTCGCTCTGGCTGCCTTCAAGTAAATAATCCACTTTGTGGATTAAATTTAATCGACAGACTAAATTACGAAAGATACCGATCATATGCGTTTTCAACCATCTTCCCACTACCGTTTACCCCTACTGGTGCTTGGTTTGTGCTTACTATTTCTGCCTGTGTTCGTCGCTGCACAGGACGACCGGCCTGCGCCAACGTTTATGTACCGTGATGAGAACCGCCTCGTACTGTTGAACGTATACACAGGAGAGACTAATAAACTCCCTTTCGAAGTAGCAGACGAAGATCGGTTTGAGTGGTCACCAGATGGAAAGTATTTATTGGCGCGTTTTCGAAATGATGAAGATTACAGCTATTGTCTCAATCTGTATGAGATAGATACACAGCAATGGGTGTTCGACGAGAGCATTTCGTGCGGTGTCGAGAGTGCAAAATTTTCTTCTGATAGCACACAACTTGTCTATTCGTCCAACGATGGAAATAATGCCAGCTTATGGCTATACAGCCCTCAGGATATGCTGAGTCAGGAACTTTATCGAACAACTGACGGAATCGAACTTAATCCCAACGGTATATCCGACTTACAGTGGTCACCCGCAGAAAATTATTTGAGCTACGTCCGCTACTCTTATAGTATGTACGGAACAATCAATGTCTTTATGGTGATAGATATGGAAAGTCTGAAAACTATTACCGTGAAAGCGCCAGACTTGTATTATGCTTCCTACAATCCAGTCTGGTCGCCAGACGATAGCATGTTTCTTATCAGGCTCAAACAGGAATACGTAACCAGCATCAACTTACCCCTCACCAATCATCAAGGCGATATTTATCTGATCAACAGCCAAACTGGGGATCATTATCGCCTCACCTATTCCCCTGATACCTATGAGCAGGATCTTCGCTGGACACTAGATGGCGATATTGCATTTACGGTGGTAACAGCACAGCAAGCCGTGACTTTGACCGATGAGCAGGCAATGAATATCGAACCACCCGATCCCATTGTGGAAATTAGTTGGCCAGAGCCCGTTGATGCACAAATCTACCATTCAGAATTTAACAAAAGCTCTATGCCCTCGCCCGATCCTAATTTTGCGGCCTGGGTTTCTCCTGCTTCAGGGCTAAAACCGGATCAGACATACAAGTTAAAAATCGGTGGTACTTTAACTGTACTTATGCCAGATTTTTCCATGCGCCTTCCAGCAGACTATCTCCAAAGAAATATTCTTATCGGCTGGCGACCTTCGGGTTATCATTATGGGTACGGATGAGCTTTCATAACATATTGAAACTCAACTTAACGCGGTTGGCTCTTCAGCACTTATAGCCAATATACCCATCCGACGGCCAATGGGCAGGAGAGTCAACTCTATCTGGTGCGGCCTGATGGTAGCGAGCTGGGTGTGCTCATGCAGGAAAGTAATCCGCTTCGCGGATTAAATTTAATCGACAGACTAAATTACGAAAGATACCGATCATATGCGTTTTCAACCATCTACCCGTTACCGTTTAACCCTACTGCTGATTGGTTTGTGCTTACTATTTCTGCCTGTGTTCGTTGCTGCACAGGATGAACCACCTGCTCCAACATTTTTGTACCGTGAAGAAAACCGCCTCCTGTTGTTAGACGGATATACAGGAGAAACCACTGAACTCCCTTTCGAAGTAGCAGCGCAGGATCGGTTTGAGTGGTCACCAGATGGAAAGTATTTATTGGCGCGTTTTCGGAATGATGAAGATTACAGCTATTGTCTCAATCTGTATGAGATAGGTATACAGAAATGGATATCGGATGAGGGTATTTCGTGCGATGCTCAGGGAGCGAAGTTTTCTTCTGATGGCACACAACTTATATATTCAACAATTGATGGGGATAATGCCGTTTTGTGGCAATACAGCCCAGAAGACGAGCAGAGTCACGAGATTTATCGAACAACTGAGGGGAGCGAACTGAGACCAAATGGTATAGACGACTTTCAGTGGTCACCCACAGAAACCTATTTCACCTTCATTCATTATTATCAGATCATGGGCGGCACCCTTAACAATCTGGTAGTAATGAACATGGAAACCATGAGTCATATTATCGTCAATGCGCCATCTTCATATTATGCTTCATATAGTCCAGTCTGGTCGGCAGATGATAGCTGGTTTCTGATTACCTTAAAGGAAAATTATGTAACCAGTGGGACATTACCGTTTACCAACCATCTAGGCGATGTGTATCTGGTTAACACTGAAACGGGCGATCAATATCGCCTCACATATACGCCTGCTACCTATGAGCAGGATGTTCGTTGGACAGAAGACGGACATATTGCCTTCGACTTTATGGTAGTCACAGAGCACGCCTTAACTTTCACAACTGAACAGGCAATGAATATCGAGCCCATACCATCTGAAGAAATTGTTTGGCCAGAACCGGTTGATGCAGAAGATTACTTCCCGGTATCTAATCAGAATCATATGCTTTCGCCCGACCCCAATCATGCAGCCTGGGTTTTGGCCTCAACGACAGATGGAAATAACATTTATGAGTTAAATATTGGCAGCATTCTGGGTGGATTCACGCCATATTTTTCTATTCCGCTTCCAGAAGATTATCTCTACAAGAATATTCTTATCGGCTGGCGGCCTTCGGATTATCATTATCCACAAGGATAAATTTCTTCATTGCATCAAAATATAAATCATATCCCAACGCGAGAGAATAGAGGGAATCAGCGTTTGATTAGGATGCCTTCAAGTAAATAATCCACTGTATGGATTAAATTTAATCGACAGCCTAAATTACGAAAGATACCGATCATATGCGTTTTCAACCATCTTCCCACTACCGTTTACCCCTACTGCTGATTGGTTTGTGCTTATTATTGCTGCCTATGTTCGGTGCGGCACAAGCAGAAATGTTTACGACAGAAACTGTTGCCTCACCAACACCTCGCGCAACATCAACTTCAACCTTTGCACTCAATGAACAGCCAGTCCCATTAGAAACCGCTATCATTTCAAACGCTGACACAGCTATGGCGACAATGATAGACGGGGTTAATGTCCGACGTGGCCCTGGCATAGGCTTCCAACCGCCAATCGGTTCTTTTGCAATAAATCAGACAAGTGAGATACTGGCAATTAGCCTAGATGGTGCATGGTATAAAGTCAAATACTATAACGCTGAAGGTTGGATACTTGGCAGATTGATGACTGTTTCCGGTAATATCGCTAATTTACCTGTAGAAGTTGGTCCTCCTATTATTAGCAAGGACGAATGGGCACCTCTTGAAAGTGAATTTGACGGCGTGACGATGGTGCTGGTGCCTGCGGGATGCTTTATGATGGGCAGTAACGATGGTGAGGATGATGAACAACCTGTTCACGAACAATGCTTCGATCAACCTTTCTGGATAGACAAATACGAAGTGACCCAGGCACAGTTCCGGCGTTTGGGCGGCATACAGGCAAATGCTTCCCGTTTTTCCGGCGATGATCGCCCAGTGGAGCAAATTACGTGGTTTGAAGCACGCGATTTCTGCGAATTACGCGATAGTCGCCTGCCCACAGAAAAGGAATGGGAATACGCCGCCCGCGGCCCGGATAATCTGGTTTACCCGTGGGGGGATGAATTTGTTGCCAATAACGTCGTTTATAGTCAAAATTCAAATAATCAGACCGCAGACGTGGGCAGTCGTCCCGGCGGCGTAGCCTGGGTAGGAGCACTGGATATGAGCGGCAATGTCTGGGAGTGGACAAGTTCGTTATATGAGAGTTATCCTTACGCTGCGGCTGATGGGCGCGAAGCGGATACTGGAAACAGCACAGATGTTCGGCGCGTATTGCGTGGTGGCTCGTGGAACAACCCTTCGGTCAACCTTCATGCCGCGAATCGCAACTGGTTCGTTCCATATTTCATGCTCAGCCTCAACGGATTTCGATGTTCCCGCTCTTGGCTGCCCCTAGGGTAGCCTGGCTCTGATGTAGGGATGAGGCCCGCCTCGTCCTGCTCTTTTCAGCAAACCAAACCTCGCACAAATCGAACCTCAAGCGTTTCGCTTCTCGATTGCCTTTACAATATTCATGAAAATTTCACAGAAAATCAGGCTGCTAACGTCACACGTTTCGATATAATGAAATAGATGAGCATGACATGAGGAAAGAATCACATGACGGACGCACAGTCCCTGTTTCGTGAGGGGGTGCTGGCGCTGCGGGAACAGCAGGATGTTGCCGAAGGCCGCCGCTTACTCACCGAGTCGCTGAAAATAAACCCTCAGAATGAAATGGCCTGGTTATGGCTGGCGCGGACTCTCAGCGACCCGGCCAAACGTATACAATGTATCGACCGGGCGCTGAGCATTAATCCAGACAATGAGCAGGCGTTAGCCTTAAAACGCAAATACAGCGGCGTACCGGTCGCTGAGGTGGCGACAGTGGCACCCGCCGCCGTAGTCGCGCCATTCGTCGAGGCGGATGCCAACGGCCACACCCCCCAATCGAAAGCGCCGCCTGCCGTCGATCAGCGCCAGATCAAGCGCCTGTTCAAAGAAGCTGATGATCTGGTCGAAGCCGGGGATGTCGAAGGCGCGATTGAACAGTGGGTACGTGTGCTGGAAATTGAGGTCGATAATGAAGTCGCCATGCGCAACGCGGTGGGTTATCTGTCGCGCCTCAAATATATTGATGATGCTAAGGAACTCGTCTGGCGGGCGATTGACTCCGGCACAACGCATCCGTCGATTTACCTGACCGCGCTCGATATCGCCCGTTATCAGAATGATTATGCTGATGAAGAAGTGCTGTGTGAGCGCGTTGTAGCCATGCCGGAAATTGATGATAGCGTCATCACCGCGATTGTTGGCCGGTTGATCGACGCGGAAAGCATCGGCAGCGCTGAGGACATGCTGGAAAAAGCGCTGGAGTCGCGGCCCAAAAGTCAGAAGCTGCTCAAGCAGATGGGCGATCTGCGCCACATGATGGGCGACGAAGCCGAAGCTGCCCGTTATTATGACCGTGCCGCCCGGTTGGGGACCTCCACCAAAGAAGGCCGCGAGGCCGATAAAAAACTGACCGAAAGCGCCGCCGTGCTGACCGACCGTGAACGCGGCAGTCTGGTGCTGGCGTGGCGTGAAGCCGCTGGCATTGCCGTCTTTTATGTGCTGCTGGCGTGGCAGGATGCCGGTATGAATCTGCTGGCTCTGGGGGTCACGCGCTGGCTGGGTGTGATCGTGGCACTGATCGGTGGCTATCTGACCATCACCGCGACCTCATCCCCACAGCAGCAGCCGCTGGCCACCTGGCTTGGGGGCGAAGTGCCGCCAGAACAAGGCCCAAAGAATCCGCCGAAGCCGGGTGAAAGCACCAGTCGCAAAGGCTTGCTGGAAGACCCGACTGAGCTGCCGATTATTCCGCCAGCCTTCCGCGCCGCGCTGGGGGCCATGGGCGTGATTTTGCTGCTGGTAGCGGCGTGGCTGGTCTTTAATTCCGCCATTAACCTGCTGGGCAATCCGGTGCCACCCACAGATATTCCCAGTATTTTTGATTTGATGAACGAATAGGAGTCACCCGTTATGGTGCTTTTCCTCGGCTTTCTCTTATATATCATTTTGCAACTGGTGCTCATGTCGTTTGTGTTCCCGCTGCCCATCAGCGACACCGGCACCGTGCGTTATCGCTCCATCCCGTGGATGACACTGGTCATTATCGGCGTAAACTCGCTGGTGTTTATTCTGTGGCAGGCTGCGAATCTTTATCAGGGCTCGATTCAATTCGAGGAAACCGGCAACGGCCAGATGCTCAACGCCTATATCGAGCAGTTGTATACTTATGGCTTCCGCGGCACCTATCTGCGCGACGGTATCAGTGTCGGCGCGTTTGTCACCTTTACCAGCATGTTCATGCATGGGGATATGTGGCATCTTTTCGGCAACATGATCTTCCTGTGGGCCTTTGGCCGCCGCGTCGAGGATGCCTGTGGACACTGGCGTTATCTGGTTTATTATCTCATCGCCGGCATGATCGCCAATCTGGGCAGCGAACTGCTGAATCCGTCGCAGGTGGATTTACCGGGGGTCGGAGCCAGTGGGGCGATCTCTGGCGTGATGGGCGCTTATCTGCTGCTGTTCCCCGGCGCGATGGTGAATTGTCTGTGGGGATTAGGCTCGTTTCTCCGTTTGCCACTGGCCGCAATCGGTAAGGCCGCCGGCATCAAGAGCCTGAAGGATGCCCCCATGTGGCGCTGGACAGTCCGCGTCCCGGCGTGGCTGCTGCTCATCTACTTCCTGATTAAAGATCTGATTCCGTCGTTTGAGGTGTTGCAGGCAGGGCAGGATGTCGGCGGGGTGAACAATCTCGCGCATTTAACAGGCTTTCTTGCGGCGCTGTTTATCGTGCTGTTTGTCCGCAAGGATCTGGCGATGCGCTTTTTCAGTGGTAGGGCGATTTAGCCTTAAAGTAATGTCTATGCGTAAATTCATCTGGTACGGACACGGCATGCCGTGTCCCTCCAATAATTTCTATTTTCTGGATAGGTTCTTAATTGTTCTACGAACTTATCACAATTTCCGCTGACGCGCCTGCTGCCGATACGAGCGCACGCCGATCACCAGCGACACGGTCGGCAGCCATACCAGTCCAAACGTGGTCAGCACAGCGATCAGCACATCGCGCTGCTGACCATCCGCATCAAACGGCAGGCTGTAGCCGATAATCCCCCCAACGAGCAATAAGCCTGCCGCCAGAACCACCGGACGCAGGGCCAGTGGCTTAACGGGCAGGCACACATCCAGCAGCATAAAGCCGCGCTCTGGCTTTTGAAACCACAGAATCATCCAGCAGTAGCCGACCAAAACCACGCTAATCACCAGCTCAATCGAATCATAGGCCTGTTGGCTCCAGCCCAGTGCCAATATACCCGCTAAAGTCGCTATGACCATCAGCCATTCCAGCAGATTTAAGCGCAGCACAGCCGGGGGCGCATCCAACTGACGGATCAAAAAGCGCAGCAATGCGATCAACCCCAAACCGATCGCCGCGCCAATAAGCAACACCGTCAGCGTGGAATCATATGGCCCCCAGCGCACCCACACGCCCCATGTCAGACCGATCAAACCGCTGCCAGCCAGTGTTAAGCGTCCCACCGCGCCACTGATCAGCGCCAGAAAGAGAATTAGCGCGGCTAAACCGACCAGCGTATACGCGCCTAAAGCCAGCGTGACCAGACTGAATGCGCGGTCAATCTGCGCCGAGCGCACACTGAACAGCAGGCCAGCCGCCAACCCAAAAGCGCCCGCCAGCACCAGCACGCCGAACAGATCGCGCAGCCGATACCGCGCCAGCCCGTCGAGCGCAATCGCACTCAGCGCCACGTAACCCAGCCCGTGCAGCAGCCAGTCGAGCGCGCCATAGGTCAGCGGGTCAGGCCACAGAATCACCTCACCGCCCAGCGCGAACAGCGCCGCCAGCAACCCCCGTATCCACCAGACAGACATGCGTTGGGGCATATAAAATTCCTGCTTCAATCGTGAAATCGGTTAAAATCGGACACATTAGTTATACCACGTTGTCGACCGCACTTCTCCAAAAGGAAACCGACATCATGACAAGCATTCATATCAGCCATCTGGATCATCTGGTTTTGACCGTGCGCGATATTGAGGCCACCTGCGATTTTTACAGCCGTGCGCTGTGGATGCAGGTGGTGACATTTGGCGCGGGACGCAGCGCGCTGCATTTCGGCCAGCAGAAAATTAATCTGCATCAGGCCGGGGCGGAGTTCGAGCCGAAGGCGCAGCAACCGACACCCGGTTCCGCCGATTTGTGTTTTATCAGCGCCACGCATTTATCTGACGTGATCGGCCAGCTTACGCGCGAAGACATCCCCATCGAGTCGGGGCCACTGGCACGGACAGGTGCAGTCGGCGCAATGCAGTCCATTTATCTGCGTGACCCCGACGGTCATCTGATCGAAATTTCCAATTACACGGCCTGATCGCCGCCGCTCAGCATAATCACATCATAGGTCAGCCAGGGCAAAGCCTCGTTATGGGTGCCATACAGCACATGCACCCGTTTAACATCCCACGTCACCGGCTCATAAAAGGGCAGCATGGCACTTTTCTGGACATGCGCATCGGCAAATTCGCCAACGGTTAAATGCGGCTGGATTTCATTGCCAAAACGCCCTTCATACGGTGGGCATTCCGGGAAAGCCGCGAAAATCTGCTGGAACAGCGCCTGCACCGGCTGCGGATTAAGCGGCTTCATGTAGGCCACGCCGGGAAAAGCCGCATAGCCGCTAACGGTCATCTCAAATGGCGACACCTGCGCACAGATCGTATGCAGTCTGGGCAGGGCTTCATCCAGTCGTTCATACGGCACAAACGGAAAAGAAACGGTAATATGAGGGGGCACCCGCATCAGGCTGTCGGGCGAATACTGTCGCAGCAGCGGCACGGCAATCGCCTGCGCTTCACGCGGAGCCATAATGACAATGGCGGTCGATAGATTCATGGTCGGTTTTCCTCCTGCTGACGGATGATCGGACACACAAATTACGACAAATATTATAAGCGCAGATCACCTGCAAACCCAAAATCAGGAATAAACTTATGAATGATGAACTCAGCGGTCAGCTTACGACCCATTGGAAAATCCCCCAATATGCCCAGAATGTGCTGTATCTGGAAACCGATTCCGGCGATAGCGTCCAGACCGAAGGCGAGTCGGGCTTATTCACGCTGGAGGCTCCCGCCCGTTTGCTGACGGTGCGCTGGGGTGGTGCGGATGGACCCGCTTTGACGCAGTTGCGCTGGCAGGTGGACAGCCTCGATTGGGACGGCACCGTGAAAATCGGCGGCTTTGTCGATACCCTGCACCTGACCGAAATCCCCGGCGCACCGTATCCTATTGGCGTGTTAGCGGTGGGTGGTCAACCCTTACAGCCCAACTTCGCGCCCTATCCCGCAGCCGCCATGCGCCAGCAGACACCGTATGCGGCACCGCGTTTTGATTCAGCACTCAGTGAAGTTGAGGAAAGCACCACGACCTGGTTAGTCGGCGAGGAAAGTCCGCTGCTGGCCTTGGCGCAGGATGCGCTGGTGAGTAAATTATCGGTGTATGCGTTGGGGAGATTGGCCGAGGAACACAGCGGCTGGCATACGCATTTCGCGCTGCCTATTTTGCTGGAGGCGCTGACACTGTTTGGGCAGTAGGAGACTGCAGCCGCGCCAGATAGGGTAAACCATCGAAAATCGAGCGTGTGGCCTGTGCCTCTGCCAGCACGGTAGCCGGTAGCAGGCCAAAATATTCGCGGGTGCCAGCGGCC
>JBBSQD010000055.1:0-26581 GCA_038258185.1 Aggregatilineales bacterium
CGTGTCGATGGATTACAAGGGTGACAGTCGTTCCAGCATCATTGATGTCGACTCGTGCATGGTCATGGACGGCACGATGGTTAAGGTCGTGACCTGGTACGACAACGAATGGGGTTACTCCAATCGCGTTGCTGATCTGACCAAACTGATCGGCGACCAGCTTTAAAGTCAGCGCAAACTTGTGTGAAATGAGGCAAGGTTGACCTGTTTGACCTTGCCTCTTGACCTTATGGAGAAACCGATGAATAAAAAAACAATCCGCGATGTCGACCTATCAGGTAAGCGGGTGCTGGTGCGTGTCGATTTTAATGTCCCGCTGGATGGCGCCACCATCACTGATGACACCCGTATTCGCGCAGCCCTGCCCACACTGAAGTACATTCTGGAACAAAACCCTAAAGCCGTGATTTTAATGTCGCACCTGGGACGCCCTAAAGGTGAAGCCAATTCCAAATATTCGCTTGCGCCGGTCGCCCCTGCCCTGTCTGATCTTCTGGGTACAGAAGTTCATTTTGTAGATGAAACCATTGGCCCAAAAGCTGACGAAGCCATCAACAATCTGCCGAGTGGCGGTGTGATTCTGCTGGAAAATACCCGCTTTCATAAAGGCGAGGAAAAGAACGACGCGGAGCTGGCCAAACAACTCGCCAGTCATGGGGATATTTTCGTCAATGATGCTTTTGGCTCAGCCCATCGCGCGCATTCATCAACCGTCGGTGTCACCGAGTATCTACCGTCTGTTGCTGGCTTTCTGATGGAAAAAGAGCTGGATTATCTGGCGACTGCGCTGGAAAATCCGCAGAGACCGTTTGTCGCCATTTTAGGCGGCGCCAAAGTCTCCGACAAAATTGGCGTGATCGAAGCCCTGTTGACCAAAGTCGATAAGCTGCTGATCGGTGGCGGCATGGCGAACACGTTTTTCAAGGCACAGGACTACAAGCTCGGCCAGTCTCTGACTGAAAACGATGCGCTGGATACCGCTCGAAAACTGCTGGACAAGGGTGGCGATAAACTGGTTTTGCCAGTGGATGCGGTGGTTGGCGAATCATTCAGCAATGATACCGAAACCCAGGTGATTAACCCGGCAGACGGTGTGCCCAACAATTGGGCAATCTACGATATTGGCCCAGCCTCGATCAAAGAATTTGCGGGTTATCTGGATGGCGCCAAAACCGTTGTCTGGAATGGGCCGATGGGCGTATTCGAAATGTCAACGTTTGCTACCGGCACAAACTCTATTGCGCAGTTACTGGCCGATGAAACCAAAAAAGGCGCAGTCACCATTATCGGCGGTGGCGACTCAGCCGCTGCGATTGAACAATCAGGGCTGGCGGATCAGGTTTCGCACATCTCAACCGGTGGTGGTGCCAGCTTAGAAATGCTTGAAGGTCAGGCGCTGCCCGGTGTTGTTGCACTACAAGATAAAGAGTGAGGACGATTATGCGGAAACCTATTATTGCTGGCAACTGGAAAATGTTCAAAACCCTGGCTGAATCCGTTGCCTTTGTCAAAGAATTAGCCCCTGCCCTGCAACCTTTTGACGGCGTGGATCGTGTGGTCTGCCCGCCGTTTATATCCATAGCTTCTGTGACTGATGCTTTACAGGGCACCGCGATTAAAGTCGGCGCACAGAATATCCACTGGGAAGATGAGGGCGCTTTCACCTCACAGATCAGCCCGTCCATGCTACAGGGGTTAGTGGAATACGTGATTATCGGTCATTCGGAATGTCGTGCTTATCTGAATGAAACCGATGAAACCGTGAACAAAAAGGTCAAAGCAGCTTTGGCGCATGGTCTGAAGCCGATCATTGCTGTGGGTGAAAGTCTGGAGCAAAATGAAGCTGGCGAGACCGAGTCGTTTGTCGGTGGTCAGGTGCGCGCAGCGCTGGCAGGTATTGACGCGGCCAGCATGAGCAGTGTCGTTCTGGCTTATGAGCCGATCTGGGCGATTGGCACCGGCAAAAGTGCCAGTGGCGAGATCGCCAATAACATTATTGGCGGCACCATCCGTGGCACCCTCACTGAGTTGTATGGTGACGAAGTGGCTCAAACCGTGCGTATCCAGTATGGTGGAAGTGTAAAACCCGGCAACATGGCTGAATATATGTCCCAGCCTGATATTGATGGGGCATTAGTCGGCGGTGCATCGTTAAAAGTGGCCGACTTTGCCGCTCTGATTGAAATCGCGGAAAAAGAGAAAGGGATGTAACCCTGGCATTGGTGGAGGCGCTCATACCCTGGTTGCTCACAGCCGGGTTATTTATACTCCTGCGCCGACTTGAACGCTGGTTACACCAGCACATTTTCAAGGTGGGTTGGTTGGTTACCAAGAACTTTTATACCACCACCATACTTTACTACGCCTTTTTCCTGCCCGGTGTGGTCTTGCATGAAGTGAGTTACTGGCTGGTGGCGGGCATTCTCAATGTCCGTGCCGAAGGTGCCATTCAGATGCCCCAGAAGCAGGAAATTGCCGAACTCGACCTGAATTTCATCAAACTACCGAAAAATGTACCGCCATTCAAACTGGCGGTCATTACCCTCGCCCCCTTAGTGAGCGGCTTTTTATTTGTCTGGATCATCAGCAACAGCGTACTGAATGTCACTGGCTTCGTGACCTTTCTCGGAAGTGGCGAACTCAGTGACATCAGTGCGGCCATCAGCCTGCTCACTGCCACGCCGGATTTCTGGCTGTGGATTTACCTGTTGTTTGCCATCAGCAACACAATGGTGCCCAATCTCAAAGACCTGAGAGGAGCCAGAACTCTCTTACGGATTTTGCTAGGAATCGGGGTGATCGCCATCATTCTAGGACTCGGCAATGAGGTCATTGTCCGCACCATTACCGGCCCGGTCGCGGATGCACTCTATTTGTTGTCCAGCACGTTTATTGTGATTATCGCCATCGATCTGTTTGTGACCGCTGTTCTGGGCACGATTGAGGCGATCATCGAGCGCCTTACGGGCGACAGTGCCACCTTTGAAAAAGGCAAGCTCATTGCCATGACACGCAAAGACCTGCTGGAACTCAAACGCAAGCAGGCCGCAAAGGCGTTACAATCAGGTTCTCGCGGCCAGAAAACCGCCACAATTCAGTCGATTTACAGCCTGCCCTTGCCCATACCGGGTGGCCCGGACAAAGAAGCCATCAGCCAGCCTCAGGCGCAAATCATAGAACCACCCGTAGTGGCGCGTTTAGCCTCACCTGTGCAGGATGATCGCCGTGGGCCGGATATGATCTCAGGCTCAGTTACGGAAAAAACTCCAGCAACCCCGGTCTATACCGAGGTCAAACCCAGCGAAGAGAGTCCTATCGTGATTAACGCCAAATCCACCTCAGACATATCTAAGGCGGACGAGGATGATAACGAAGAAGATCAGGTGGATGAAGCCGACGAAGAGTCAGAATCGGTTTGATCAAAGCGCGAGAGAAACACAAAGCCAATCAGCACCAGCGTAAGCATCACGCCCAGCGCAATCGCTTTGAAAAGCTGGCTGGTAGTCACGAGCGTGAGAATACCAAAAAACGCACAGAAGCAGTAATAAATCAACACAATCTGCCGCTGATTCATGCCCATATCCTGCAAGCGAAAATGCACATGCCCCCGGTCACCCACTGCCGGATTACGTCCCCGGCGCACACGATTAATTATCTGCCACGCGACATCCATCACGGGTAAGCCCATCACCAGCAGAATCGCGGCCATCTTCGCCCCGCCGATAATGCTCAACGTGCCCAGCAGATAGCCCATATAAAAGGCGCTGCCGCCCATCTGCACTTTGCCGGGATAGAAGTTGTAAAATAAAAAGCCTAACGAAGCGCCCATCAGCGCTAATGGCAGCAGACTAACACTCGTTTGTGCCGGTTCCACGCGGAAAGCACTGTTGATAAACAGCATACAGCCAGCGATAAACGCAACTCCCCCGGCCAGCCCGTCCATGCCATCCAGCCAGTTGACAGTGTTCATCATGCCCATGATCCAGAAATAGCTCAAGGCCACGGTGACGATAAACGGCCAGGCATCGGTCTGCTGACTGGTCAGTGGATTGTTGAAAAATTCGATAAAAATCTGGAATAGAATCGCTACGGCTGTCGCGATAGATTGTGCGCTGAACAGTGGCAAATACGGCAGTTCGTACAGGTCATCAAAAATGCCGGTGATAAAAATAATCACACTACCCAGCAGCAACCCTGTAAGCCGGATCACCTCATACGGGTCCATGCGCGGAACTGGCAGCAGTTGAGCGATTAAAACCGTCAGCGTAAAACCGACAAACAGCGCCAGCCCACCCAGCTTGGAGATGCGCTTAAAGTCGCCTTCACTTTGCCGCCGGCCACCCGCTTTGGTCGTGATGCCGTATTTTCGCCCCAGCCGCATAGAAAGCGGTAACAGACTCAGTGTGATGCTGAGTGACAGCGCAAAAACGATAAAAAATAAGGTTGTATCGCTCAAGCAGACCTCAGGTACCGAACTGGCGATCTCCGGCATCGCCCAGACCGGGCACGATGAAGCCAATATCATTGAGGTGTTCATCAATTGCCGCGACATAAATCGGGACATCCGGATGCGCTGTACTGAGGCGTTCGACCCCTTCAGGTGCCGCGATTAAGCCGAGGAATTTAATCCGTTCCACGCCCCATTTTTTCAGAATATCGACTGTTGCCACGGCTGAACCACCGGTAGCCAGCATCGGGTCTAAAACCAGACAGACCTGTACAGTGGGTGCAGTCGGCAGTTTGTTATAATATTCCACCGGACGCAGCGTCTTTTCATCGCGATATAAACCAATGTGCCACACCTGCACATTCGGCAATAATTCCATGACGCCATCCACCAGACCCAGACCGGCCCGTAAAATCGGAACCAGACCAATCGTATCCTCGGTTTTGTGACCCTGTGACTCGCCCATCGGCGTGGACACAGTAGCGGGCGATAAGTGTAAATCCTGAGTGGCTTCGTAACACAACAGCAGCGCTAATTCACGCACCAGCTCGCGAAACGACCGGTGATCTGTATCCTTGTCCCGCAGCACGGTCAGCTTATGCAGGGCCAGCGGATGCTGCGAAACATGCACTTGGCTCATTATTGTTCAACCCTTTCATGAAAATCCCGCGACGATTGTAAACAACGCTGTGGCAACTGTCAAAGCGACCTTTCCACGCTCCCTGGCCTTCGGTATACTTGTTGTAGAACATATAATTCATTCCGTGGAGCAAACAATTCTATGTCCGATGATGAGCGACTGGTCAGCGGGGGAAATCGGCGCGATGATCGTGAAAATATCGCCCTGCGACCCAAGTATCTTGATGACATTATCGGTCAGGATATGGTACGGGAAAATCTGAAAATTATTATCGAAGCGGCAAAATCGCGCCAGGAACCGATTGATCATGTGCTGTTTTACGGGCCGCCCGGTCTGGGTAAAACCTCGCTGGCGCATGTGATCGCCAACGAAATGGGCGCGAACATCCGCATTACCGCCGGGCCATCTATCGAGCGTGCCGGAGATCTGGCGGCTATTCTGACCCATTTAAAACAGTTCGATATCCTGTTTATTGACGAAGTGCATCGTTTAGGCCGCGCGATTGAAGAAGTGCTCTACCCGGCAATGGAAGATTTTGTGCTGGATATTGTCATCGGTAAAGGTCCTGCGGCCAAAAATGTCCGGCTTAATCTGCCGCGTTTTACTGTCGTCGGCGCGACCACTCGGCTGTCGTTGCTGGCAGGCCCGTTGCGTGATCGCTTCGGCGCACGTTTCCGGCTCGACTTTTACGATCAGGCCGCGATGGAGCATATTATCGACCGTGCCGCGCGCATGATGAATGTCGAAATTGATGCGGCTGGCACATCGGAAGTAGCCCTGCGTTCGCGCGGTACGCCACGTGTGGGCCTGCGTCTGCTGCGACGAGTGCGCGATTACGCTCAGGTACGCGCCAGCGGAGTCGTCACCAGCGCAGTAGCGGATGACGCACTGGCGCTGATGGAAATTGACAACCTCGGCCTGGACGACGTGGATCGCCGCTTTCTGGCGGCCATTATCGAAAAATTCAGTGGTGGCCCGGTTGGTCTGGATACGATTGCGGCATCCATCAGCGAAGACAGCAGTACGATTATGGATGTCTACGAGCCGTATCTGCTGCAACTCGGCTTTCTGGATCGTACCCCACGCGGACGTGTCGCAACCCGGCACGCTTATGAGCATATGGGGATGGTCTACCCAGACAATGATAAGAACAACAATCAACCCTCCCTGCTTTAGAGGATAGTCAGAGGACAATCATGGATATGCAGACAGTCGGGCGCGTCTTACTGGTCATTGGTATCGCCATTGCGGTGCTGGGTGGTGTGCTGATGCTGGCAGGCCGCATTCCATTTCTCAGCAATTTTGGCAATCTACCCGGTGATATTCGCGTCGAAGGTCAGGGATTTTCCTGCTTTGTGCCGATTGTAAGTATGATTCTGCTGAGTGTTGTCCTCAGTGTTATTCTGAATATCATTATCAGGATCATCAATCGCCCATGAACGTCACCGACTTTGACTACGATCTGCCCGAAAGTTTCATCGCCCAAACTCCGATTGAGCCGCGTGATGCTTCGCGCCTGATGATGCTCAATCGCCAGACAGGCGCAGTCGAGCATCATATTTTTCGGGAAATCATCGACTACATTCAATCTAATGATGTGCTGGTGATGAATAACACACGCGTGATTCCGGCCCGTTTAGCGGCCATCAAACAGGCATCCGGTGGTTCAGCGGAGGTGCTGCTGCTGCGCCAGTTGGATGATAAACGCTGGCAGGCGCTGGTCGGTGGCAAGCGCATTTTTGAAAACACAGTCCTCGCTTTCCCCGGTTCGGATATCACCGCTGAAATTGAAGCTGTGCTGGAAGGTGCTGAGCGAGTGGTGCACTTCAGTCAACCCGTCAATACGCTCCTAACGGAACTCGGTCAGACTCCCCTGCCCCCCTACATCCATGTGAGGTTGGAAGATGATGAGCGTTATCAGACCGTCTACAATCGGCAGGAAGGTTCTGCTGCCGCGCCGACGGCTGGCCTGCATTTTACAGGTGATCTGCTGCTGGCGCTCAAGGCGAAAGGCGTGCAATTGGCCTACTGCACCCTGCACATTGGTCTGGATACATTTATGCCGGTGCGCGTCGATAAAGTTGAAGAACATCACATCCATAGTGAACGTGCTTCGCTGGATGCCACCAATGCACAGATTATCAACCAGGCCAAGCTAGCGGGTGGGCGAGTGATTGCAGTTGGTACGACGACAGCCCGCACGCTGGAGACTGCTGCCATTCTCAGCAGCGGTGGCGAACCAGCCAACCCCGCAGCCGTGCCTGATTTCTGCCCGTGGCGGCCTGTAGTCGCTTTTGAGCGTGATACTGATCTGTTTATCTATCCCGGCTATCAATGGCGTGTGATGGACGCGCTGATCACCAATTTCCATTTACCCAAATCCACGCTCCTGATGATGATCAGCGCCTTTGCCGGACGCGATCATGTCCTTAATGCCTATGAAATCGCGAAAAAGGAGCATTATCGGTTCTTCTCTTTCGGTGATGCAATATTCATTTATTAGCCTCACAAAGCCCTGTAATCCTATGTTATAGAGTTGTGACAAACCTTATAGACTCAATTAAAAGCCCTGTGGTAGACTGAATCATAGTTGATATTCACTTATGTTTTGTCCAACCAGCAACCTGTGGTTGGCTTGTGGAGGCTTGGGAATGGGTCATACACCGGCGCGAGTGGTGTGCATTGAAGATGAACCAGACATGATTGATCTTGTCCAGCTCATTCTATCCCGTAAAGGGTTTGAAGTGCTTGGCGCGTCGGGGGGATATGAAGGTCTGCAAGCCATCGAGAAATTTCAGCCTGATCTGATTTTACTTGATCTGATGATGCCGGATATGGATGGCTGGGAAGTCTACCAGCGCATTAAATCCAACAGCAATACCAACAAAATTCCGGTCATTATTGTCACGGCTAAGGCGCAGAGTATTGATCGCATGCTGGGCCTGCATATTGCCAAGGTTGATGACTATATCACCAAACCGTTTGGGCCGTCAGAACTGGTAAGCAGTGTGGAAAAAGTCCTCGCGCATAAAATCTAACGTATCGTCTTTTGCAGTCAGTCTCTATAATACCCCTCTGTACCGTGCAATAAGTAAATGATTGTCCGCATTGATTTGGCTTGTCCGCTGAAGCGGAATATACTCATTACATAGAACCTGTAAATGTTAACGGACAACCTGCACTCGCTTGGGAGACCTGATGAAAAGATCATCTATAGACTACCTGGTTATTATTTGCTTCATATTAGCTCTGTTCTCGCTCTCACCTGTTGCGGCCCAAGATCAAGAGTTACTGACCAATCCTGGTTTTGAAGACCCTTTTTCCGTTAGCGCGGATGACCCCCCTCGTGAAGTTGCCGATGGCTGGGCTCGCTGGCATGTTCCCAGTACGCCCGGCGCACCGAGCTACGTCAACAGCGAACCTGAATATTATGCTGTCGCTCCCAATGCGGCGCGTATCAAAAGTGGCAACAATGCCCAGTTGATCAGCGCACTTTACGCATCGTACCATGGCGGCGTTTATCAGACGGCCAGCGGCATCACCCCCGGCTCCGAGTTGCGCTTTACCGTTAACGCCTGGGTCTGGTCAACAACTTTCAACGAGGTTGATCTTAGTGAGGAAGATGGCGATCTTATCGTCAGCGTCGGGATTGACCCCACCGGTGGCACCAATGGCGAGAGTGCCGATATCATCTGGTCAGTGCCGGTTGAAGAAAATGATGCTTACAACGAATACAGCATTGAAGCCACCGCCACTGGCGACACGGTCACCGTGTTTGTACGGGGCATTGCAGGTTTCCCTGTCCGGCACAACAATATTTATCTGGACGATGCCTCATTAACCGTGATCAGCGCAGGTTCCGGCGGCACCGAAACAGAAACGGCCGAACCGACCCAGGAAGTAACAGCCGAGGTCACGGCAACCGAAGTTGCATCGGCAACGGATGAAGTCCAGCCGACAGCACCGGTTGAACCGACCGAAGAAATCACGCCAGAAGTCACGGCTACTGATCTGGGACCTGCGCCGACCAACCCTCCTTTGCCACTGCCGACTGAAGAAGTCATCCCCACCGATGAACCGACAGCGGTCATTGAGCCCACCGAAGAAATCACACCAGAAGCGACAGATCTGCCGACTGCTGAACCTGCTACGTCAACGCCGATGGCTACCGTAGAAGTCAGCCCAACAGATATGCTGCCAACTGAAGAAGTTACACCAGAAGCAACCGCTGAGCCTACAGAAGGACCTTCTGCGACACCTTCACTTGTTCCGCCCACCAGCACATCTATAGCGCCGGCAGCCAGTGCGACGCCTGTGGCACCGACAGAAATATCCACATCGACCGCTACCCCACTGCCCCCACTCACGGCAACCGTCGTGCTGGCAAGTTCGACTCCGATCGGCAATACAGGCGGCGGAACAGATGAAACCGGCCTGACGATTCGCTACACTGTCCAGAATGGCGACACGGTGGCGCGTATTGCTCAGCGTTTCAACAGCAGCATCAACGGCATCCGGGATGCAAATGGCCTGAACGCCAACTATCTGATCTACGTGGGTCAGGAACTGATTATCCCGGTTAACACAGTCGTTCCGCCAACCTCAACACCGATCGGTAACACTCAGCCAACTATGGTACCGACCGCTACAATCCAGGCACCGGCACCCGGCAGCACCACGATTTACATTGTCCAGCGCGGCGATAGTCTGTATCGTATCGCCCAGACGTTTAACACCACTGTCGGCACTCTGGCACAGTTGAATGGCATTGTGAATGTACAGCTATTGCAAATCGGTCAGCGTCTGATTGTACCCGTGCCAAATGCTGGCCCTACCCCAACCCCACCCCAGCAGTCGCGGATCTACATTGTCCAGTATGGCGACACGCTCTACCGGTTGTCACTGTTGTTCGGTGTGCCCATCCGGCAGATTGCCCAGGCCAACGGCATTACCCAGCTTAACCTGATTTATGTGGGTCAGCGGTTGATCATTCCATGAGCAGTCAATGGCGCGTAATTCGCAATACCCGCACCAACACAGTCGTGTTGGCGCGGGCCAGATGGTGCAGCAGTTTCTGGTGCCACTTCAGGGGGCTTCAACTTGTCCCCAGTTTGCCGGATGACCAGGGGCTACTCTTTGTCACTGATTCGGAAGGCCGTATACATACGGCCATCCACATGTTTTTTATGTTGTTCAGTATCGGGGTCGTCTGGCTGGATAAATCCGGCAAGGTGGTCGATAAAAAGCTGGCAAAACCGTGGCGACCCAGTTATGCTTCACAGGCTCCGGCACAGTACTACATTGAAGCCAACCCCTCGATTCTGCAACGCGTGGAAATTGGGGATACATTGAAGTTTGATGAGTCCGTTGAATGAGTTTCAGTCGTCTAATTATTTTATCGTTATGCCTGCTTTTGTTCATTGCCCCTGTGAGCCTTACCGCACAGGAACAGCAACCAGAAGCAAATGTGACGATTCATGTGGTACAGCGCGGTGAAAATCTCTTTCGCATCGCCATGCGTTATAATGTCACTGTCGATGAACTGGCGCGGCTGAATGGCATTCTGAACAGCGGAAATATTCAGGTGGGCCAGCGTTTGCTTGTGCCCACCAGCGGCAATCCAGGCGCCGCCCCGCTGCCCCAGACCCATATCGTACAGCCCGGTGAAAATCTCACCAGCATCGCCCAGATCTATAACCTGACACCCGCTGACCTTACCACTTTGAATGTGATTGCGGATACGGGTGAGGTTTACGTCGGTCAGATTCTGACGATTTCCGTCAGCGCCCCACCGCCTGCTGAACTAATTCCACCCGCCGAGAATGCCGGCGATGGCGCTCAAAGTATTGTGAGCGCAGGTATCAGCCCAACGATCCACATCGTGCAGCGCGGAGAAACCCTTTTTCAGATCGCCACGCGCTATGGCACGACTATGAATGCCCTGTCAGAAGCCAATGGTATCACGGACCCAACGCTTATTTATGCCGGTCAGCAACTGATTATCGCCAATGCGGAAGTGCCGCAGCTAACGGTTGATTTACCAGCGCCGATTACTTCGATGACAGTCACGCCCCAGGTGTTAGTTGAGGGTCAGACTGTGCGTTTTCAGGTAACCACCTCCAGCCCGGTCAATATAAGCGGCACGTTTTTGGGGCGTATTCTCAACGCCATGCCCGAAAATAACAATACAACCCATACGATTTTGCAGGGTATTCCACTGTTCACGCAGGCTGGCATCTATCCGCTTGAACTTCTGCTGACCGATAAGACCACCAGCGTGCAAACGTCCTTCACAGCCAATCTTCAGGTTGTGACGGGTCAGTACGGCAGTGAGGCTATCAGCCTGGTTGCTGGCCTCGATAACTTACTCGATCCTGCCACAGAAGATGCAGAGCTTAATCTGCTGCAGGCGATTATGAACGTGGCTACCGAGCCGCGTTATTTTACGGGATTGATGGGCCTGCCGGCAGCGGCTACCATTATTTCACCATTTGGCACCCGACGTTCGTATAATGGCAGTGAATACAACCGTTTTCACGCAGGCACTGATTTTGCCGGTGCACCCGGAACGCCTATTCTGGCGACTGCTGCGGGACGGGTCGTGATGGCCGATACTTTGAATGTGCGCGGTATGGCGACGGTGATTGACCACGGCTGGGGCGTTTATACAGGCTACTGGCACCAGTCCCAGCAATATGTGCAGGTTGGTGACTTTGTCGAAAGCGGCCAGACCATTGGTACAATCGGCTCTACCGGACGTGTGACTGGCGCCCACCTTCATTGGGAATTGTGGGTAGGTGGTGTTCCCGTAGACCCCATGCAGTGGGTGCGACAATCTTTTAACTGAGGCATATGATGACTAGAAAAGAAGAGCATCTGCGGTTTTTTATGAAGTTAGGTGGAAAATCGCTGGTTGATGCTGTGCAAACAACTGAACGACATCTGGCAGATTATAATCGACGTTATGCCCAGGCCGTGAAAGCATCCGGGCAATGGCGCATTTTAGGGGCTGTCGAGAACAGCCAGAAGTCCGGCCAGAGTGTCTTTTTGGAGTGTGAATACGGCGCGGTAGAAATCCGTGTGATGGCTACCAATTGTTTCAGAGTGCGCGTTGCTCAGAAATTAAGTCAGTTGCAAGCTGAGCCGTTTTCCTACAGTGTGGATAAGACTCAATGGCCTGCGGTGGCCTTCGAGATTAAACAGGGCGCTGAAGCACTGGAAATCCGTACCGCCACTCACGTTTGCCGTATCGGCAAACAGCCCTTTCGCATCGGCATTGAGACCATTGGCGGTGATCTGGTCTGTGTGGATGCACTCGGCGCACAACAACGCGATGATGGCGCGGTCAGGCTGTCGATGAAGCTTCACCCAACTGAGACATGCTATGGTCTGGGCGAACGGGCAACCGGTTTGAATCTGCGCGGCAACCATTTTCAGTTATGGAATAACGATCACGCCGATTATGAGCGTGGCAGCGATCCCCTCTACTACAACATCCCCTTCTATGTGGGTGTGCATGAGGATGTAAGTTACGGCATCTTCTGGGACAATGCCAGTCGTGGTGCCGTTGATGTTGGCAAAAACGTTCGTAACGAGCTGTCGTTCGAGTCGGCGTCCGGTGAGATTTGCTACTACCTTTTCGCCGCGGCGGATATCAACGGTGTACTTGCGCGTTATACCGAACTCACAGGCCGCATCAAGCTGCCCCCGATCTGGTTTATGGGTTATCAGCAGGCGCGCTTCAGTTATCACACTCAGGATGAAATTCTGCAGATCGCCGCGCAATTCAGACAGCGCGGCATCCCCTGTGATGTACTTTATCTCGATATCCACTACATGAATCATTATCAGGTGTTTACGTGGGATAAAGAGCGCTTTCCCGACCCGGCAGTCATGCTCAAATCTCTGCATAAACAGGGCTTTAAAGTCATCGTCATACTTGACCCCGGTATCAAAATCGACCCGGATTATCCGCCCTATATTGAAGGTCTCAACCAGGATGTTTTTATGAAGTATCCTGATGGAACGCCGGTTGCAGCCGCCTTGTGGCCGGGATTATGTCACTTCCCTGACTTTACGAACCCCAAAGCACGGGCATGGTGGGCGGAGAAATGCCAGCCGTTATTACAGGCTGGTGTCGATGGCATCTGGAATGATATGTGTGAGCCAGTCGTTTTTACCAGTGACGGTGGTGTGCCTTTGCCGGAATATATCCTGCAACAGGGTGATGGTCACCCCGCGACCCATCGCGAATATCACAACGTTTACGGCATGCAGATGGCACGCGCTTCACTGGATGCGTTAACAAAGGCCAATCCAGATAAACGCCCGGTCAATATGCTGCGGGCCGGTTATGCGGGGACGCAGCGCTATGCGAGTTCATGGACAGGCGACAATGCCTCCGATTGGGATCAACTGCGCTTAAGCATCAGCATGACTCTGAACATGGGTTTATCCGGTGCGCCGCTTACCGGGCCGGATGTCGGTGGTTTTCGGGGTAATGCCGATGGGGAACTGCTTACACGCTGGATGCAGGCCGCTTGCCTGATGCCCTATTTCCGTAACCATTCCTCGCTGGAAACACAGGCTCAGGAACCGTGGGCATTCGGCCAGCCGTTTGAAGTGATTAACCGCGTGGCGATTGAACTCCGTTACCGTCTGATGCCCTATCTCTACTCTATGGTGGCGCAGTGCCGTGAGTATGGCTGGCCGATTATCCGCCCCCTGTTTACCGCAGAACCATTCAACCCCGACATTCGCGGTATTGATGATAGCTATATGCTGGGTAACAGCTTACTGGTCGCACCCGTACTTAAAAAAGGCGCTGTCAAACGGACACTCTATTTACCCAATGGCGAATGGTACGATTATTGGACGAACGAGAAATTTGAAGGTGGACAGGAAATTACCACCCCTGCCCCGCTGGAACGTTTGCCGCTATTCGTACGGGCTGGATCGGTGCTGCCGATGTGGTCAGAACGCCCCAATATGGCCGCAGAGCCCGATTCCACACTGCTGATGCGTATTTATCCCGGTGACATGGAAACCGCGTTGTATGAGGATGCAGGTGAAGGTCTGGGATACGAGCGCGGGGATTATCGCTGGGTGTATATTTCATCGCAATGGGATGGTGATACGCTGAATATTAACCGGCGTATTGCCGGTCAATATCAGCCGCCTTACAAATCGCTTCGGCTGGAAATTGTGGGTTTTGATGATGAGCCCTCCGAAGTTCTGGTCGACCGTAAAGGCGCGCCACTGTGGTTTTTTGACGATGGTTTGCTGGAATTAAACGTGACCGACTTCCAGAAGATTCAGATCCTGCAAAAATCATCCGGTGCAGACCGTACCATTCTCAGCCGTCCCCGCTAAAACAAAACGGGATACCATCTGGTATCCCGCTCTTTTAAACCTGATCTGATCGACTAATTGTTTACGTTGGTTCCGGCAGGTATCTGATCGAGTGCCTCAAAATCCGTAAACAGAAAGTGATCGTGGTAGTAATGAATCCACAGGAATGACAGAATCGCTGTGTAGTAGGCGGTATCAAACCGTCGGTTCGCTTCAATTCCCGGGATAATCGCCGCAGACAAGTAATAGACAAAGATAAAAATCGCAATCGACCCACCCAGCATCAGTGTGCTGAGGATATACAGACCGCGATAACTTTCGCCCTTGCTAAAACGGGAGACAATGGGTGCGTTGTCCGGTGTCATCAGGCCAGCTTTCTGGCGCAGTTTGATGATATAGAATGTCAGCGGCAGATACTGGAAGGAATGCCAGGTATTGGCTCCCTGAAAAGCGGTATCCAGATTGGAGAATGCTGCCAGTGGGAAGAAGATCGCCACAGTCAGTGAGATAAAAATGGTTTTCGGCCAGTTGACGGAGCCGTTGCGAATTTCCAGGAATGTCTTGATGAGGTAGGCAACCAGCGCCACAAAGAACACACCCGACATCAGCACAAAAAACCAGGTATCCTGAAACAACTGCGGAATAACGCGTGTAAGATCATTGGTGCCAATCGCAAACGAGCCCTGGCTGATCTTGTAGGCGGCCATCGGGAACAGGCAGGTCAGGATCAGGCCGTAGTCGATAGCGCGGGAACGCATGCTGATCGCTTTGCGGTCTTCTGTATTCTGCTCTTTGTGATTGTACAGTTCCGTCACATATGTGACCTGATGCAGCACATGCAGCATCGCCCAGAAGAAGAAAATCGTGAGCAGCAGTTCAAGGTTGAGAAAAGCCAATGAGACAACAATTAAAGGGATGATAATCGATGAACGGATGAGCATGGGGTAACGCTTCTTAAAGTCGTTATCCAGCCCGGTACGCAGAAAAGTGGACATCATATGTGGGCCACCAATGGCGACCGCTACAAACGCATTAATGCCATTACGGCTGACATCTTCCGACAAACCCAATTGATGAATGCCAAACAGATAAATCAGATACGGTACAGGTACGAAAAGCACGCTCAGGATAATAAAGGTCATATCCCAACGACGATCTTTCAGCCACAGAGCTGGTTGGCTCTCACTAAAAGTTTCTTGTACAGTGCTCAAACGCGCACTACGAACTGCCATAAATTACTCCTCCCTATCGGATCAGCAACTGCCTACTCACACATAATAGCAAATTTATTTAGCGTTGCAAAGTAATTTTAGCTGGAACTGTAGAATTTCCTATACCCGATTTTTTAATTCAGGGTCAGATTGCAGAACAATGTGATGTTCGCGGCAGCGCGCTTCGTAACTTTCATGGGCTCCAACGTGGATAATCGGGTCATCAAAACGCGCGGGTTTGCCATCCACCAGACGCTGAGTAAAACTGGCTTCTTCGCCACACACCACGCAAATCGCATGGAGTTTAGTGACTTCCTCAGCAATACACAGCAGAGAGGGCATCGTGCCAAAGGGTATTCCGCGGAAATCCATGTCCAGCCCCGCGAGGATCACCCGAATTCCACGATCCGCCAGTTGTTGGGATAAACGAATAATATTTTCGTCAAAAAACTGGACTTCATCAATAGCGACGACTGTCGTTTCGGGGTCCACCTGCGACAGAATTTCATCCGCACGGCTCACATGTTCAGCTTCGGCATTCAGCCCACTGTGGCTGCTGACCTTCTGCTGACCCGCATAACGATCATCAAGAGTGTGCTTAAAGACCTGTACGGTTTGTTTGGCAATCACCGCCCTGCGGATGCGCCGGATCAGTTCTTCCGTCTTTCCGCAAAACATACTCCCACAAATCACCTCGATCCGTCCGCTGTGATGTCGCATCCTTTCTTTCCCCCTGTGTTCATGTCCGTAAAATAATAAAGGCAGGCACATCAGGTTCGATGTGTCTGCCTTTAAGTTAGTTAAATCCGGTACTACTCGTTCTCAGGAACCTCGTAACCACGGTTACGGAGTGTCTTCTTCAGGTCGGCCAGAATCTTGCGACCAATACCCGGAATTTCAAGCATTTTTTCTTCGCCGTTTTCTTCCTTGAGCTTGTCGAGGAAATCACCGACGATTTCGATACCGTTTTCTGCAAGAATAGTCACATACCGCTTGCCCAGTTCCAGTTCGGAAATAGACAGGGTCGGTGATGTGCGGGCAGCGATACGATCTTCAGCTTCCTGCTGAATAGTGCTGCGCTGCTGTAAACGCTTGTAGAAACGATCCACCTGACCTTCCGTGTCCACAATGCGCTGTTCGCCGGTATAGAATGGGTGGCAGGCAGAGCAGATGTCGGTACGGATTTCAGGAATAGTCGCGCCAGTTACCCAGGTATTCCCACAGGCACAGGTCACTGAGGCTTCAGGATACCAAGTTGGGTGTATTGCTTCTTTCATTGTTCAATTGTCCTTGTCAGTGCGAACAGCACGAAGGCGGGTTAGGCCTGCGGATTTACCGCATATACACTAATTTGCTTCTGGCCATTTTTACCACGCATACGCTCGAAAGTGACAAAACCTTCGATAGTCGCATAAATTGTATGGTCTTTGCCCAGGCCAACATTCTCGCCGGGATGAAACTTGGTGCCGCGCTGGCGAACGATGATGTTACCGGGGATAACATGCTCACCACCAAAACGCTTCACACCTAAACGCTGTGAATTACTATCACGACCATTGCGGCTGGAACCAGCCCCTTTTTTATGTGCCATAACTTAGAGTCCCTTTCGCGTGCTGAACTATACGGAAATATTATCGACACGGAGGCGGGTATAATACTGCCGGTGTCCACGTTTACGACGGTAATTAGTACGTTGACGGTACTTGAAAACGATGATTTTCCGACCGCGATATTGATCTACCACGGTGACTTTGACCGAAGCACCTTCAACGTTAGGCTGGCCGATCACGGTGCTATCGCCATCACCCACTAAAAGGATATCGGTAATCTCAAAGCTATCATCGACTTCATTCGGAAGGCGCTCGACATCGAGAAATTTCCCGACTTCAGCGCGGTACTGGCGGTCGCCAGTGCGGATAATCGCGTACATCTTTTATAGTCTCCAATCTTCGCTTGCCGCCGGTGTCCTACCAAATGGGCAGTACCCCGGGGAAAATTGGCCGTGAATTTTTGTAAAATTAAATTGGATACAAAATGCGGCTCAACTGAGACATTATACTGGCATAGAAAGTGTCAGTCAACGTCGAATTCAGGCGCTTATAAAGATTTTACACATTGCACGCGCTTAACTTAAAGGTTGCATGAAGTCACTACAGATTTAGGCGATAAGTGTTATACTTCCCTCACCTTTTGCCCTTCCCCAAAATCCAATAAGAGAGGCATACATTGAATCTACAAGAGTATCAATCAAAATTCCGCTTTGCCGAGTTTGGTATCCCGATACCACACGGCAAGGTTGCTAAAACGCCGGAAGAAGCCCGCAGCATCGCGGAAGAAATCGGCGGCAAAGTTGTGGTCAAGTCGCAGGTACTGGTGGGTGGTCGTGGTAAGGCTGGCGGCGTGAAGCTGGCTACAAATCCCGACGAAGCTGCTCAGCGTGCCTCCGAAATTCTGGGCATGGATATTAAAGGTCACACCGTTGAGATCGTCCTGGTGGACCCGGCATCCAATATCGCGCAGGAAATTTATCTGGGAATCACCAATGACCGCGCGGCTGGCAAACCCGTCCTGATGGCTTCATCCGAGGGTGGCGTGGAAATTGAAACCCTCGCCCATGAGAACCCGGATGCGATTATCCGTGAGCATATCGACCCCATGCTCGGCCTGCACACCTATCAGGCGATTAAAGTCGCCGCTGGTATCGACCTCCCGCGCGAACACTGGCGCGCTTTCACCAAAATTGTGCAATCACTCTACAACTGCTATGTAGCGAGTGATGCCACCCTGGCCGAGATCAATCCGCTGGTCATTACCGGTGAGGGCGAACTGCTGGCGCTCGACGGTAAGATGATCATCGATGACAACGCCCTCCCCCGCCAGAAAGAACTGGCCGCGATGCGCGATATCAGCGCCGAGCCAGCCGCTGAAACCCAGGCACGTGAAGCCGGAATCAGCTATGTCAAGCTCGAAGGTCAGATCGGTTGCATGGTCAATGGTGCCGGTTTAGCCATGACCACCATGGACATGACCAAGCTCTATGGCGATGAATTTGGGATTGGCCCGGCCAACTTCCTCGATATTGGCGGTGGTGCCCGCGCTGAACAGGTTTCGGCGGCACTGCGCATTATTTTGTCTGACCCCAATGTGAAGGCTGTACTCATCAACAT
Organism: Aggregatilineales bacterium; assembly: GCA_038258185.1. Taxonomy (GTDB): domain Bacteria; phylum Chloroflexota; class Anaerolineae; order Aggregatilineales; family Phototrophicaceae; genus JAIOHN01. The sequence continues at coordinate 18,817 of JBBSQD010000055.1, forward strand.
TTTTGGCGGCATCACTCGCGGTGATGAAGTCGCCAGAGGCATGATCGAAGCCTATAACGCGGTTAAGCCCGTTGTGCCGATCATCATCCGCCTGCAAGGCACCAATGCCGAAGAAGGCCGTAAAATCGTTGAAGAAGCGAAAATCCCCACACTGGTCACGGCTGTGTCCCTGACCGAAGCCGCACAAAAAGCTGTTGAAGCCGCACGAGGAGCAAAGTAAATATGTCCATTCTGGTTGATAAAAACTCGAAAGTCATTGTCCAGGGCATTACCGGACGTGAAGGTGGCTTTCACACCCAAAAAATGATCGAATATGGCACCAATGTTGTCGGTGGTGTGACCCCCGGTAAAGGTGGCGAATGGTTTGAAGGCCGTCCGGTATTCGATACCGTGCAAAAAGCAGTCGATGCCACTGGAGCTGATGTAAGCTGGGTGGCTGTACCAGCCGCTTTCGCACCTGATGCTGTCTACGAGGCCGTGGATGCCGGGATTAAACTCATCATTTGTCTGGCTGAATATATTCCTGTAGCGGACATGATGAAGGTTTATCAGTACGTCAAAGCCAGTGGCAGCCGTTTAATCGGCCCCAACTGCCCCGGCTTACTAACCCCCGGTCAGGCCAAAGTCGGCATTATGCCCGGTTACATCGCTACTCCCGGTAACATCGGTGTCGTGTCTAAGAGTGGCACGCTGACCTATGAAGTGGTTTACGCGCTGACCAACCGTGGCATGGGTCAGACCACCTGTGTCGGTATCGGTGGTGATCCGGTGATCGGCACCACCTTTGTGGATGTGCTGGAGATGTTTGAGAACGATCCGGAAACCGAAAAAGTCGCTATCCTGGGTGAAATTGGTGGTCGTGCGGAGATCGACGCTGCTGAATACATCAAGAATCACATGACCAAGCCTGTGGCCGCATTTATCGCTGGGGCCAGCGCACCTGAAGGCACCCGTATGGGTCATGCCGGTGCGATTGTCGAAGGTGGCGAAGGTACTGCCGCCGAAAAGATCGCAGCGTTAAAAGCTGCTGGTGCGCGTGTCGCCGAGAATCCCGAACAAATCCCCGATTTGCTGCAATAAGACTCTAACAACGGGCGCGGAGCAATCTGCGCCCGTTATACCTCTGCAATTGCCAATTCCGGCAACCAGCCCAGGCGATCATCCGGCAGAATAAAGCGCACCCATCCATCACGTTTTTCGAGGACACGCATTTCCGCCGCGTTGTATAAGCGATAAATTTCGACATACTCGGTGCCGGGCCCACTCATAATCGCCACATTGGATTCCACAATAACCGCGGGATGACGATCATCATCGGTATACAAACGACACCCCAGCAGTACACCGCTGATTACAAACAACGACGCGACGAGTACAAACAAACCGCGCAGATTCGAGCGGAGATCGAGCCGCAGTGTATAAACAATCAGCGTTACGCACACCCCAATCCACAGCACAAATGTCAGAATACTCAACTCGTTGATGGTGACCACGCCGTTAGTGAATGAGGCGACACTCTCCAGCAGGTTGATTTCGTCACCCTGCAAATCGACCCGCTGCGCCCGTATGCGCGACAGGCTGGTGGAGGTATCACTGTCACGCGGATTAATTTCCTGCGCACGCCGGTAATTCAACAGTGCTTGGCCCAGATTACGCGACTGATAATAGGCATTACCGAGATTAAAGAAGATGCGGCTATCATTCACCCCGCTGCCGATCAGAGCTTCGTACAGATTAATCGCGTTTGTGAAATCACCCGCTTCATAAGCGGCCTGCGCCTGATCAGCCACTTCAAAGCCGTTATCCTGCGCCAGAACACCCTGCCCTGCCAGCCACAGCGCCACCATGATCAGATAGAAAAGCCGTTTCACGAGTTTTCCCATTCCGGGTCTAGCGCCTTCAGGATGGTCGCGCTGCGCTCGATCAGCGCCTTGAAGTCGCCATCATCCTGCGGCGCATAAATTCCGCTGTCGGCCATATCGAGACAGACGATGAGTTCATGCGCCAGCGGCTCCGGGCTACCCTGTGCAGCCAAAGTCATTTGCAGTTCAGATTGGCTCAATTTGCTCAGGTCGGTATCCAGCCTGTCACCCAGATAAGCATAGATGATCTGCTTCACCAACAGATATCCTTCCTGCGGTGCAGCTTTACTGGCGGAGATCAGATCACGTAAAGCGCGTTCTAACGCTTTGGTGGTAAAACGTCGCTGGTTGCGCTGCTGGATACTGCTTTGCTGACGTGACCACCACCAGACCAGCCCGAAAACAGCAGGCGGAAGCACCCACAATATCCAGAAAATCCCACTCAGACCACCACTGCCCACACTCAACGAATTATCAATCAGCTTGAGCGGTAAGGTTTCAACAGCGGGGCCGGAAAAATCAAACGCAACGGGAACATCCGATGAGGGCAGCACTTCCAGATTCACGCTGCCGGTGGTGGCCGACCGATAATTCAGTTCCAGCGGGTCAAAGTACCACAGAGTCACCTGCGGCAAGGGAATCGACCCGGCTTCTGAAGGAATAAGCAACCACTCGAAAGTCTTTTCGCCCAGCAAAACACCTTCCTGAACGGCATTCGCATAAGTCGGTGGATTGGTATAAATACGCCAGTTTTCCGGCAAATCCAGTTGGGGTGCGGTCAGTTGCTCGATATTTCCCGTGCCATACACGGTGACCTGCAGCTTGAACGGTTCGCCCAAAGTCAGGCTTTGACGATCTAAAGTAGCTGTCATCGAAAACTGCCCGACTGCCCCATCAAAACCATCGGGGGCGCCGTCTGGTAAGGGCCGCACCTGTATTTGGACAGGTTGGGTATTTAAGATTTCCTCATCCTGAAAAACGGTAGCGGGTAAAGTCAGTGTGGCGGGTTGAATCGTCAGCTCACCGTCAAAGCTGGGGTAAATTGCGGTATCAATCTGCGTGACTCCGTAGGTGCGACCGCTGACCTGAGTCGAATAAGTTGAGTTTTCCTTCATATCCGTGCGCCAGAAACCCTCAAAATTGGGCGGAGAATAGGACAATGAATCCTGAAAGCTAACGGCACGATAAAAAAGAAAACTATAGATGACCTGCTCCCCAGCAAAAGGAGACGGGTCACTGACCACCGCCTCCACAAAATAATCCTCGTTGCCGCTGAATATATTCTGGGAGTCAGCATGGCGCAGCGGAGACTGTAAAGCTGCAAAGACGGTCAACATCAGCACAAGCCATTTTAAGAAGGCGACTTTTCGCATCATCAATCGTGTTACCAGTCTTTTTCCGGCGCGGCTTCGGGTGTGGAAAGACGCTGTAAATATTCGCGCAGGGTAAGCTGATTCTGCTCAACCGAATCCAGCATGGATTCCATCTGCGATTCACTCATTTCACTCTGTGGCTGGGGTGTCACCGTGATCGGATCATCACCTTCACTATCGCCCCCACCGCCACTTTCAGGCTCGGCAGTATTTTCTGGTGTACCTGTTCCCGGTGGCGGAGTCGGTGTGGGCTGGTCGCCCCCTTCTGAGGTATCGGTTGCTGTGGGGTCAGGCTCCTGCTCTTCTTCCTGGGGCGATTCATTGGCGGCACGGCTGAGTGCCAGCTCATAATTAAAACGTGCATCGGCATCATCTGGGTTGCGCAGCAGCACTTGCCGGTAGACTTCGACCGCATTACTGTATAAAGCCATCTCAAAGTAAATATTGCCCAGATTGTAATAGGACTGTGTGACCAGCGTCTCATCGGTGCTTTTCAACGCCTGATTCAGATTGTCAATGGCCGCCTGCACCTGACCATCAGCCGCCAGAGCGCTGCCGGCGTTGTAGTACGGAATCGCATCATCCGGCATTGTGACCTGTGCCGCCTGATAAGCGTTAATCGCGTCTTTGTAATGTGCCTGGGTATACAGGTCATTGCCGCGATTGTTTCGTTCAGCCGGGTTTGTCGCGCAGGCGGATAAAACCAATGCTGTGATAATGCTTCCACAAAAGCGCCAGATGTTCATAGAGTGGCCCTTTCGCGGGTTTCCGGCAGGACAATTTCAATTGACAGTGCCAGTAACGCCAGCGCAACGAAAATCCCAAAGCGTTCTACACCGCGCTGTTGGGTGCGGTTATCCAGTAAGCCAGCTTCGACTTCCTGAATGCGGTTAGCCAGATTGACAATTTCAGAACCATTCGCCGTCGCCCGCTGATAATATCCGCCTGTCAGGCTGGTCAGTTGTTGCAGGGTGGCTTCATCCAAACTCGAAAAAATCACATTGTTATTCTCATCTGTCCGGTAATCAATGATCGCGCCATTTTCATCCAGTATCGGCACGGGTGAACCTTCTGGCTTGCCATAGCCGATTGCGTGGATGGTGACTCCGGCGGTTTCAGCCTGACGTGCTACCGCTTCAATACCGCCTTCATGATTTTCGCCGTCTGTCATCAGGATAATAATCCGTGCCGCCGGGCTGTTTTCGCCAAACGCTTTAATGGCGGTATCCACCGCGCTCTGCAAATCTGTCCCCTGCTGTGTGATCGAGTCGACACCCGCCGCATTCAGGAAATTCACTGCCGAAACCGTATCGGTGGTTAATGGCAGTTGAATAAAAGCCGTACCCGCAAACAGCACCAGCCCGACTTCGTTCCCCGCCAGTGCGCCGAACAGATCGCGAATGCCCAGTTTTGCCCGATCCAGTCGGCTCGGCAGCAGATCATCAGCGGCCATGCTGTTGCTGACATCCAGCGCGAATACCACACTGACACCCTGTGTCTCGATCACATCCAGATCAACACCCCACACGGGCCGTGCCATCGCGACGATCAGCGCAACAATCGCCAGCAGCCAGAAAATCGCTTTTAATACGCGCAGGCGGCTATTCACCGAAGGAAATAACGTATTAACCAGATCTGCCGAAACCAGCTCACGGCGGATAAACAGCCGAACACGCTCGCGCCAGATGATAAAAATCAGCAGCGAGGGAATTAAAATGAACAGAATGAGGGCTGACGCGTTATTAAATGTCATAAGCAGCTAAGGCACCGTCTGGAAAACTGTATAGCGCAAACCGCGTTCCACGATCAGCAGAATCAGCACACCGGCTAACAAAAACAGACTCTGTTCCTGCCAGCGCACATAGACTTGGCGCTGAACTTCTGACCGTTCCAGAGTATTAATCTGATCGTACACCTGCTCCAGACTCACAAGATCAATTGCCCGAAAATAACGCCCATTGGCGGTATTGGCAATAGCCTCTAAGTTCGGTTCGTCCAGGTCACTTTCGACCATGCGAGTGTTTCCCAGATTATCCGCCGGCACCGGCACCAGTCCGACCTTGCCCATGCCAATCGTATAGACGCGTATACCCAGGTGAGATAGTGTCTTTGCCACAGACAGCGGATCGACACTGCCGGAATTATTGGCACCGTCCGTCAGCAAAATCACCACACGACTGGGAACCGGGCTGTTGCGCAGCATATTCGCCGCAGAGGCCAGCCCCAGCCCAATGGCTGTGCCATCTTCTAAGCCCAGCGCTGGCGCCAGTTGAATCTCATCCAGCAGTTCCAGCAAAACCGGATAATCCAGCGTGGGTGGTGCCTGATGAAATGCATCTTTAGCAAACACCACCAGGCCGATGCGGTCATATTCACGACCCAGGATAAAATCGCCAATCACCGCTTTGGCTGCCTGCAACCGACTCTGCGGGTCGAAGTCCAGCGCGGCCATACTGCCGGAAATATCGAGCGCGAGGACAATATCAATCCCCTGACCGCGGATAATCTCCTGTGCCTGCCCACTCTGCGGACGCGCCAGCGCGATAACCAGCAGCACCCAGGCCAGCATACGCAACACATCGGGCAACAAGCGAAAGCGAACACGCCAGCTTGTCGGCAGATCCGCCATCAAACGAATATCCGAATAGAGCATGGTCGCCGGCTGATTATTCCACCAGCGCAGCCGCAGAATCAAAAGCGCCACCAGAGGCAAAAACAGCAGCAGAAATGCTGCGGGATGAGCAAATCTGAAAATCAACCGATGCTGTCCTTTGGTGTGGGTTGAGGCTGATTCATTTCGTCAGTGGACTGAATCCACTTACCGGCGGCGTTGACATAACCTTTGGCATTCCGTTCATTAGGCTGATAACGGGCAAATTTCGCCAGATCAGCCTGCTGCAACATGCGGCGCAGTTCATTTTGCAAGTCATCGGGCAAGGGTAAAGCCGACTGCCGGATCGCGTCAATCAGTTCATCGCTGGTCAAGTCCAGCGTCGAAACCTGATACTGTGCATGAATATACACACGCAGACAGTCCGCGACCTGCGCATAGATTAATTCCGGCGCAATTTTCTGATTATAAATACGCTTCAATTCGCTTAACGCCACCTGCGCGGGAGAGCCTATGTCGGCCAATTGATCGTCGAAATCGAGTACAGGATTCTGTGCTTTGCGGATTTGCTGCCAGCGATATCCCGCAAACAGTAACCCCCCTGCGCCGACCACGACTGCCGCGATCAGCAGTGGCGATAGGTAGGGCAGCCAGATTTGCGGTTTCAGCGGACGCAGCACCAGATTGGCCCCTTCCAGCACACTGGGAATACTCAGATATGCCGGAGTAACCTCGACTTGCTGCGGACCATCACCGCCGGGTAAATCATAGCTCACAAACATATCCGGTGTGCTGAAGTCACCCGGATACCAGAACACAACCGCATACACCTGCGTATACGTGATACTATCGCCTGCCTCGTCGATCTGAATATCACCCGTCTCTAAAATGCTGAGTGTTTCCCATTCCCGGTCAAAGTCCGGCCATTCTGTAATTTCGGCCTCACGCGGTGCGGTAACGGTCAGCATCATCTCAACCGGCTCACCCACCAGCGGCGTGGGGTTGCTCAGCGAAAACTGCGCCATCACCACATCCTGAGCGTGAGTGATAGAGCTTGCGGAGATCATCAGCAGAAATATGAGCAGGCGGAGAAATTTCATTGTGGTCTGATACGGCTGGCGCGACGCTGAAAAAAGACCTGTAAGGCCTGCACATAATCGACATCATTACTGATGTCGATGCGATCAGCCCCTGCCCGTGTCAGGGCGCGGTCACGCTGGGTTTTCAGGCGTTTGACCTGTTTCACAAATTGCTGTCGCCATGCAGCTGAACCCGTATCAATCCACGCAATCTGCCCATTTTCGGCATCTCTCAGACTGACCAGTCCGGCATTCGGCCAAGCCTGCTCCAGTGGATCGCTGAGGGTCACCGCGATCACATCATGGCGGCGCGCGGTAAACATCAGATCGCGGACATAGGTTTCACTCGGAATCAGAAAATCGGAAATCACAAACACAATCGCACGACGTTTCAAAACGCGGTTAATGGTCTGCAAAGCCAGCGCCAGATTGGTTCCGCGTTGAGTCGGTGCTGCGGCTAACAGATCACGAATCAGGCGCAGGGTATGATTGCGGCCTTTGCGCGGTGGGATGAACAGCTCAATCTGTTCACTGAAGACCAGCAGCCCCACTTTGTCGTTGTTGCTGATGGCCGTAAACGCCAGCGCCGCACCCAATTCCGCAGCCATATCGCGTTTTTGCTGGTTAACCGTCCCAAACAGAACCGAGGCGCTCGTATCCAGAATCAGCATGACGGTCAGTTCACGTTCTTCGGTGTAACGCTTGATATAGGGCTGTCCGGCGCGCGCGGTGACATTCCAGTCAATGTCCCGCACATTATCGCCCGGCTCATAAGCCCGCACCGAATCAAACGCGATACCGCGCCCTTTGAATACCGCGTGATACGCCCCCGAAAAAGAG
>JBBSQD010000056.1:0-26452 GCA_038258185.1 Aggregatilineales bacterium
CAGATTCGCATTCCAGAATAAAGATAATTTCGCGGCAACTGTAACCCGCATGGCAGACCAGAGTTGAATCAGGCTCAGCTATGATATAGGCAGCCACTTCTGCTGCTCGCGTGCCATAACGGTCAAGCAATACTTGCAGACGTTCCTGAGGCAAACCAGATTGCGCGGCAAGAGTTTTCAGCCATGTTTTGAGTGCTGCTTCAGAACGCGGGTAATCGCTGCCCCCGCCAATCGGCAGTACTGCTGAAGATTGCCGACGTGTTTGCCCCATGCGTGCGAGCACCAAATCCGTCACTTGTTCAGAAAAAGCGCGGAAAGTCGTCCATTTACCGCCAATAAGGTTGTAAACAGGGAAAGCCATCTGGTGGGTAGGTTCGCTCACTTCGCAGTGGTGATCACGGCTGATTTGCCCGTTGGTGGAGGTTTCCATGCGCGGTAGTGGACGCACACCGCAAAAATAATAAACGACGTGTTCTCGTCCGATGTCCATGGCGGGCAACACCTGCCGAATCGAATCTAGAATGTAATTCACCTCATCTTCATCACACAGCGCCGACTCAGGATCATCTACTTTGATGTCTGTCGACCCAGCCAGCACCTTATCCAGCAGCCGGAACATGATACAGATACGTCCATCCGTGTTTTCGTAAAACAGCATTTCGTCACCCAGTGCCGCCGTTAATTCCGGGTGATCAATAATCAGATGTGAGCCTTTTGTACCACCGATTAAAGCCGTTTCATGGTCAAGCACCTGATTCACGGAGTCAATCCATGCGCCTCCGGCATTGATCACGATCTGCGGCCTGACGGTAAAGGTTGCGCCTGTCAGCTCATCACGGAGCGTCACCGTTTCGCCATCACTGCCGGTCAAAGCAACATAATTCAGAGCCTGCGCCTGCGGATTTAAAGCCTGTGCATCCAGCGCCAATTCTAACCCAAGCCGCTCCGGATAAGAGATCCACGCATCATAGTAGGTCGCAGTACAGACAATTTTCGGGTCAAGGTATTGATGCTTCACCAGCGATTGTTCTCGTGATGTAAAGTGATGGCGTGGCAAATCGGAATTGTGCCCTGAAAAGAGATCGTACAGCGTCAGGCCAATTCTAACAATCAATGCGCCGCGATTAACCAACGGGGCTTCGTAGCCCATAAAGCGCAGCGCAGCAGAAATCACACCCGTAAAGCGGGTATAGATCGGAATGGTTGTAGGCAGCGGCCTGACATAATGCGGTGCATTTTGCAGCAGCAGATTGCGTTCGCGCAGCGACTCCCGCACCAGCCGGAACTCTCCGTTTTCCAGATAACGCAGGCCCCCGTGAATCATCCGTGATGGGGCGGAGCTAGCACCAGAGCAGAAATCCCCCTTCTCCACCAGCAAGACATCAATGCCCTGTAGCGCCAGTTCGCGCAGCATGCCAAGTCCATTAATGCCGCCGCCGACAATCAGGACGGTTACATTCGGCTTTTGCTGATAATGAGTCAGTATGGCATCACGGCTCATGCGTTACACAATCGACGGCGCATGCCGCCCAATAGCATCGTTCATGATCTTCAGGTCAGCGTCCGTCAGCGTGACTTCACCAGCACGCGCATTCTCGATGGCCTGCTGCGGATTACGCGCGCCAGCAAGCACATGGGTAATGCCCGCTTGGGCTATCGTCCACGCGATCACAAGTTGCGCCATTGTCAGATCATATTTTTGCGCCACCGGCTGAAACTCAGCCAGCATCGCTGTCACACGCTGCCGATTTTCTGACGAAAAGCGCGGATTGTCGATGCGCTGATCGTCCCCCGTAAACGTGCGTTCCGGGCCGATCTTTCCAGTGAGTAAGCCCAGCGCCAGCGGTGAATACGCCATTATGGCAATATCATGGGTGCGGCAGTACGGTAAAATTTCAGGTTCGATGTCCCGATCAAGCATGCTGAAGGCTTCCTGCACGACATCTAACTTACCCGCTTCCTCATAGGCTTCTAGCTGCGCACGGTCAATATTACTGACACCAATCGCCCGAATTTTGCCCTCGGCCTTCAGTTTGAGCAGAGCTGTCATCGTCTCCTCAATCGGCGTGGTAGGGTCTTGCCAGTGGGTAAACAACATATCAATGTAATCGGTTTGTAAGCGTTTCAGGCTCTGTTCGACTTCGTAGCGAATGGAGTCAGCACCCAGATAGCGATGAACGGGTTTATCATCTTCATCAAAAAAATGATTGCCGTGCTGGGTATGCCACACGAGGCCGCATTTAGTCGATAACACGACCTGATCGCGTCGTCCAACCAGAGCCTTACCGACAATTTCCTCAGACCGCCCTAAACCATAGGCCGGGGCTGTATCAATCAACGTCACACCCGCATCCAGCGCCGCGTGAATTGCTGAAATCGAATCGGCTTCGTCCGTGCCGCCCCAACTCCAACCACCAATAGCCCATGTACCCAGCCCAATGACACTGGCTTGTACTTCGGATTGTCCTAATAATCGCGTCTGCATCATATCCTCGCTAACTCGCCAGTTCCTGCACACCCGCAGCAGTGGCTTCATCTGTAATCAATGTTTTTAGATAAGCACCTTTTAGCGCCCCGTAAATCGGCAAGACCTTTTCCGTCGCAGCAGCCACGCCGATCACAACCGGGATGTTCTGCAGATCACTCAAACTGAGGCCGACCACCCGCTGATTAAACTCCGGCATACACAATTCACCCTGCTGATTGTAGAGATAGGCGAAAATCTCGCCGCAGGCATCTTCCTGCTCGATGAGTTTTTTCCACTCAATCTCACTCATTGCCATCGAGGACATCAGATCAAAATAACTGGAAGTATTCGGGATGACTGAGCCAATACCAACCAATGCGATCTGTGCCTGACGGGCAATATCCAGCACTTCACTGATATGTCGCATGCCCAGCAGCAGATCGCGCTCCTCAACTTTGTCCACAAAAACCGGCGCGTGGATCTTATAGGCTTCGCCCCCTAGCCGTTCGGCAAGTTGTGCCGCCAGATAATTCACATCCGTGTAATGTTTGCCCTGACGCGCACCCGTCGCCGGCACAACCCGCACATCATATTTGCGCCGGGGTTCCAGTGCCTGAACGATAGCGTTCATCGTTTTTCCACCGCTGATGCAAATGGTGTCCCCATCGCGCACACGTTGCAGCAGATAGTCCGCCGCTGCCCTACCGACTATTTGCAGCACGGCATCCGGCTCATCTGTGAGCTGCGGGATAATGACCGCTTCGGGGATTTTGAAGGAGGCCTGCAATTGTTTTTCAATTTCAAACAGATGCTGGAACGGGGTATGAATGGTGACTTCAACCAGTCCTTGATCGCGTGCCTGTTTTAATAATCGGTTGACTTTGGCAGTCGAAAGGCCCAGTGTTCGCGCGATGTCGGCCTGATTTTGCTCTTCAATGTAATAGAGAGTCAGCACTTTGCTGATTAAGCGCATCGATTCGTAGTCGCCACTATTCACTGGCACACTCCTTATCTGTGGCCAGAGAAACGCGATTATGTGTGCCGATGTGCATATGAGGTCTAAAATTCAGCATTGATATTTATTTCACTTATTTCACTATAATAATCGATTTTGTAATGGATAAGTTTCAAATGTTCCTGCACCTGCTTGATACGTTCCTCGGCTTCCTTACGCAATGCACACAACATATCGATGCGCTCTGGCAGCGTGTCATCACCCAGGCGTTGCAGTTCCGCATACTGTTGCATTTGCTGGATAGACATGCCGATGGCCCGCAGTTTGGTGAGAAAATCCACCCAACCGACATCATCCATCGTATAGCGCCGATGCGTATTTTCTGCGCGATCAATGGGGTGAATCAGGCCAATGCGCTCGTAATAGCGGAGCGTGTGGACACTCAGGCCGGTCGCTTCGGCCACTTGCTGGATGTTCAATTGCTCGCCTAGTCGGTCACTCATTTCGCCTAATGCCCTTTCAACAGTTATGGATACTGTTCATTATATGTTCAGTGAGGTCAGTGTTCGCACCTCACTTTATATACGTTGATCATCCCAGAATTGTCACAGGTTGATAAGGAATAGTGTACAAGTTAGAGTGTACTCTAAGTCAAGCAATTAATGTTCCGTAATCCAACGAATCGACCATGATGAAAAGGCTTAATTATGGTCAATCTACTTAAAATATTGCTTCAATGACTATACGAATTTCCAGATTAGAGATCTCAAAGTGGTTGCCAGTTAGGCACGTAGCCAATCCAGATTGAAGTGCGCAACGGTGATCGACCTGGTATCGGCCATTTTCTCCATCATGCCACATTCATAAAGACAGAAAATGGTACCATCCGCCGCCTGAGCCAGATCAGAATAACCTGCGGGGCCTTCCTCCAACACCTTTGAGACTGACCATATAGCGCAATCATCCTCGCTCAGTTTTACAGCAAGCCGCTTGCGATCATGCGCCCGTTCCCAAACGCCCGGTAACTCACGTTCTAAATTGTCCGGGTTGGCAAAAATGATCGGGCTGGGTGTTTGCTCACTATGCTCCAACTTTAACAGGCTTGCCATGCATTGAGGTTCCAAAAGCGCCTCGTCGTATTGCGGTGTTGTCCACTGATTGATTCCATTCGGACTGGTGGAAATTAACCGTCGGAACGGGTCGGACTCGCTGCGGATGTTCATCAGCACCCGGCCATCACTGAGTTCAACGGCAACGGTCTCGCTGGGGTTAAGAAATTGTTCATCCGTGAGGATGAAAATCTCACCGCGCTTCCAGGTTTGACCCGCTTCATCGCTATAAATCAGCGATACAATCGACGGACGATGACCGCCCCGTCCCTCACCAGTCGATAACCAGACTGGAATAATCAGGCGGCCATTACTTAATCGCAGACCATGCCCCGGCCCGGTCGCGATGACTTTCCAATCATACTCAGTTCGAAAATCATCAAACGCAGGCGTGATATCAACCGGCTCGGAAAACGTCGCGCCATCATCGCTGCTGGCGATATAAAAGGCGCGCTGATAACTATGGCAATACACACCATGAACCAGCCCTTTCTCCGGGTCATTAATCATCACAAAATTTGAGATCAAGCCCTCTCCATGCTGGTCATGCGTGACGATCATCTGCGCAGGTTCCCAGGTTTGGCCGTTGTCCAGGCTGCGCCGCAGCATAATATCATTGGCATCCCAGTCACCACCTCTACCCCGTCGCGCTTCAACCGTCGCCAGCACCACCCCACCGGGTGAAACCACAATCCCCGGTATACGGTAATTGTGATACCCGTGGGTACGCGCTTCAAATAATACTGTTTTTTCCAGAAAGGCCGTTACATCAGGCATTTTATAAAACCTTTTCTCTGTATCAAAAATAAACTATCCGGCTGGCTTTAATCCTCAGCGTGCAAACCAACCGTCCATTTAGGGACAGGCGGACTCGGTGCTTGGCTTCGCCCATTCGACATATCAATACTGCTCAAAACCTCAGCCAGTAGTTGCTGTAAAAGTTCCTGTTTTATGGAGGCATGCTCAGAACTATTCCAGAGGTTATTCATTTCGTCAGGATCATTGACGCGATCAAACAACTCCCCTAAATCCTGATTCAGATAATAGGTCAGCTTCCAGTCCAGCGTGGTTAGCGTACGCATCCGCATCGGCACAAAATCATCATCGTTTTCGGTCAAGGCTGCTGTACGCGTTTTTGTTGTCGAACCCGTTAAAATCGCCTTTGTGGAAATGCCCTGCATGCCTTCTACTTCATCAATCTGAAGCAAATCCAGCAGCGTCGGTGCGATATCGAGGGTTGAAGCGATTGTCTCAACGACCTGCCCCGCCAAAATATCCGCCCCGGCATAAATCAGCGGGACGCGCAGCACACTGTCATACGGTAAGCCTTTCCCGTAAAATCCGTGATCGCCCAGATAATCACCATGATCCGACACAAAAACAATCACGGTATTCTCGCGCAATCCCTGAGCATCCAACACGGTCAAAATGCGCCCAATGCTGTCATCAATCAACGAGATCATGCCGTAGTAGGTCGCTTTCACCTGCTGCCAGTCCTCCACCGAAACAGCCGAGTAATCATGTGGTGGCGTGCCGATAATGCGATCAACCGGACGGCCATCGGGCCGAGTGAGCGTCGCATTGCGACAGAAATAGACATTGGTGTGCAGCGCCGGTAAATCATGCGACTCGGTCACAGGTGGCAATGGTGGCGGCATCTCATCCGGCTTGTACAGGCTGGCGTGCGGTTCCGGCACTACAAACGGATAATGCGGATCGGGGAACGAGACATGCAGGAAGAAAGGCTGTTCATCCACGTTTCGCAGGAAATCGACTGTTTGATCGGCAATATAGACACTCGAATGGACTTCTGACGGCAGAGGCCACTCAAAGGTATCCACGCCATTAGCCGTAGCCTGGCGCTGCTGCAAACGCTCTTTCGCATCCGGCACACGTTCCTGTAGCCAGCGCGAATATTCAGGCCCAAAACAGCGGTCACCATGTCCATTGACCAGATTGATCTCCTGAAAGCCGAAATATGTTCCATCCCCGCTGGACATCATCTGCTGGATATAATCCGGTTCGGCGGCCTGCGGAACCAGATGCAATTTACCAATTGAAGCCGTTCGATAGCCATTTTGCGCGAGAACATGCGGCAGAAAACGCGCGTCGTCCGGTGTATAACAGCCCACCATCCGGCTATTGAGAACTGAAGGATAGCACCCGGTCAGCATGGATGCGCGGCTAGGGGTGCAGGTTGGCTGTGTGATCATACACTGACGAAACATCGTGCCGCTCTGCACCAGTGCGTCTATGTGCGGTGTTTTGACAATTGAGTTCCCAGCATAGCCCAGGGCATCCGCGCGCAGCTCATCACACAGGATCATCAGAATATTAGGCTTTTGTAAATGGGACATCATCGCTCACTCACAGGCTGTCATGACCTGATGTCAGCCATTCAAGATTAAAGCGTGCCAGCGTGAGATAATCATCAGTATCTGTACCCGCCGGGTTGCCCCGCTCAAACAGGCACAAAATCGTTTTATCGGCAGCCACAGCCAGCGCACTGTAACCGGAAAAACTCGGCTCAATAGCTTTTGAAACCGACCACGACTGACAGTCATCATCACTCAAATGCACCGTAAGATTTTTACGCACCAGAAAAATGGATGAGCCTTTGGCAGCTTTGCCTTCATCATTATGCGGATTGCAGAACAAAATTCGATTTTGCTGCCCCTCTCCGCCACTGAGTCGAAAAATGCTCGCCTCACAGGTGGATTCAAGTAGTGCGGGGTCAAGCTGAGGAACCGACCAGTTTGTGGCTCCATCCGCGCTTATGGTTATAACACGGCGTTTCACTCCGATTCCGTTCCGCATATTCAGCAGCACAGAACCGTCACTCAGTTCCACGATACAGGTCTCGTTCAGATTGGGTACGACATCTGGCACCATGTCGCCACGCTGCCATGTCGCGCCGTGATCATCGCTGTAAATCACACCGCAGCGATTGGGCTTATGTGAAGTGGTTTTTGATGTGGACATCCATATGGGAATCACCAAACGGCCATTTTTGAGTTGAATGCCATTGGGCAAGCCAATCGCAATCACACCCCAATCGTATTCTGACCGAAATGCCTCGAAGGTCGCGGTAATTTCAACAGGGTCGGTAAAAGTCGTGCCATCATCAGTGGTTTTCATGTAGAAGGCACGCGCGTAATTGAAGCAAAACAGTACATGCACTTCGCCAGTCTCATGATCGACGATGGTGTTGCAGTTATGCAGGGGGCCTTCGCCATAAGTGCGATGGTCAACAATCCTGCGGGGTTCATCCCAGTTAAGGCCGTGGTCGAAACTGCGGCGGATCACAATATCAATCGCGTCCCAATCCCCGCCGCGGCCAAAACGCGCCTCGGTATGCGCCAGGACACTGCCATTCGGTGACACACATAAACCCGGAATCCGATACATGGTGTAATCACCTGTATCGCGGGTAAACAGGTCAATCGTCTCAAACAGAGAAGCGTCCATCACTAAAACCTCGTCACCTGCGCTGGCCCCACATCGACCGCCAGCGCCAGCGCATCAAAGCTTTGCTTCATTAAACGCAGCTTTACTTCCAGATAAGTAGGATCAAACCAGAGATTGTCAAATTCGCCCGGATCATTCTGAAGATCAAACAATTCACCGATCTCATGCCCATGATAAACGACCAGTTTATAACGCTCGTCACGCAGCATGGTGCCATAAGTACCTGTAAAACGGGGACTTGCTATAGGATTGAGGGCGCGATAATATTCGCAGCGCACGTAATCACGATGATAATCGGTAGCCTGTTTGTCTGTCAGGAGAGTCAACAGTGACCGCCCTTGCATGCGTTCTGGAACAGTCACGCCTGCAATGTCGAGAAGTGTCGGCGCAACATCAACTAATTCCACCAGCGCATCCCGAACCACTCCCTGCTCAAAATGTTCCGGCCAGGAGATAATCAGCGGCACACGGACTAGCCCCTCATAAAAGCGACAGCCTTTCGCCACCAGACCGTGATCCCCAAGCGTTTCACCGTGATCGCTCATAAAGATCACCACCGTATTATCGCGCTGGCCTGTGGCTTCCAGTGAGGCCAGCATCCGACCGACATTATCGTCAATCAATTCGATCATGGCGTAATATGCTGCTTGAATCCGTTTGGCGTTAAAATCTTCGGGGCGACGCACCTCATTCTGGAAATCGATATCACGCAGCGCAGTTTGTGCTTCCAGATCGCTCTCGCGGAAAAGCGGCCCCGGCATTGCATCAATATCGTAACGATCCATGTATTCCTGAGGCGGGTCAAATGGTGGGTGGGGATCGAAGATATTGACGCTCATCAGCCAGGGTTGATTTTGCGGTGCAGTCTCAATAAATTCAATTGCACGGTCACTACACCATGTCGTCTGATGCAGTTCCGGTGGGATTGATGCCGGGTCTTTCAGCATATCCCCTAAGTTATGTCCTCGCGTTTTTAACCAATCCGCATAATCATGGCCGGTTTCCCACCAGTCATGGATGCCGTGACTCCAGTGAAACACCGCGTAACCATCATGCTGTGGTCGTGGCTCAATCCGACCCTGTGCCCCGGCCAGATGCAGCTTTCCTGCCAGACCGCAGTAATAGCCTTCATCCGCTAAAAGTGCCGTTACCAGCGGAGCCGCCTCAGCCCAGCGATCATTGCCATTCATGCAACCATGCACGCTGCCGGGATACATCCCGGTCAGGAAACTGGCGCGGCTGGGGGTGCAGATCGGGCTTTGGCAGAAGGCATGAGTAAAAGCCACTCCTTCAGCCACTAATCGATCAATGTTAGGCGTATGAATATCGGAATTTCCTAAGGCCGCGATAGTGTCATAACGCTGCTGATCGGTGCAAATCCACAGGATATTGGGTCGCGCGGCCGTCACGCCAGATCCTCTTGCTCAAGATTAACCCCTACGAGGTGACTGGTATCCGCCACATCACCATAATTGGTATAGTCCACCAGATAAACCGTACCATCAGGACGTTGTATCCATGAGGAATAACCGTTATCCGGCCAGGGTTGCTGTGCAGGATGATTGCCGTGAATCTGGATAAGACGGTCACGCTGATACTGATCCGGCCATTGGCCATCCCTGGCATTCCATGACCATTCAAAATCATCCAAAGTGGGGTTGCTGGTGCGATACGACACCCGCCGCCAGAAACTGCGCCCACTATCAGCCGCCTGACCAAATTGCGTCCGCTGGGTACGATTGACTCCGAAAAAGTCCACGGCAGCAGCATAATCCCGAAACACCGCGCGATTCAGCACGGTCTCACCATCCAACTGTACCTGAAGCCAGCCACGCTTATGAATCAAGCGGATGACGTGATATTCGGTCATGTCCACTTTGTAATGGCTGTAGTGCCGTCCACGCAGAATGGCAATCGATTCCGGCGTAATTTCCAGCAACTGGCCCAACTGCGAAATCGATATAAACGCAACCGGTGCGCTGCTGGATGAGGCCTCAACGCGCACTTCAGCTTCAAATTCCACTTCGCTAAAAGTCGATTCTGGCGGCAGCAGTGTGTAGCGACAATCATGCTCAGAGCGATTCTCGATCACTAACGCATCAGAAGTCAGTTCAGCGCAGTATTTCCGTCGAGGTCCACCAACCGCATAAGTACCCGCTTCGGTTGCAAGGTCACCCACCCAGGCATAGGTTCCCAACCCACCATTCACATTTCGCCCAGTCACCAGCACACGGCCATCCGCCAGTTGTTTGGCATAAGGTCGGTGCAGCGCAAACGGCATCATCTGCGGTTCTGTCCAGGTAAAGCCGTTATCATCGGAGAAAGCCACAAACGAGGGAATACCCGCGGAGTGATTTTCACGCAGGACACATACCAAGCGCTGACCACCATCCAGAATGGCTATAGCCCCTTCACAGAAACGATGATAGCCGTTGTAGGCAATCGTGCCGCGTTCTGTCCACGTCTTGCCCTGATCGGCAGATACCCACAGCACATCCGCAAATTCCTGACCTTCACCGCGCATCAGATGCGTCGCAACGCCGAGTGTACCGTCTGGCAAGTCGATAATCCGGTCAGGCTCAAATCCGAGAATGTCATTGGTTTGCGCATCCGTCCAGGTATCGCCGCCATCCTCACTCCAGTACAGCCAGTTTCCCGGTGCCTGCTCTTCATGAAAGTGACCATCATCATTGTGGTCGATAATCACCACCAGGCGGCCATCATTCAGCAGACTCAAACGCGGCGTGACCAGACGCTCATCACCATCGGCCAGTTCCGCGCGATCCACTTCGCGATGTTTGAACCACGTTTTACCCTCATCATCGCTGGCCAATAATGTCAGAATTTGATTTTTCATCGACCAATGGGCATCCACGTCGCTGTAAATCAATAGATAACGGCCCGATGGCAGCACAACAATGTCCGGATTTTTCGTAAAACGGCTGGGGCTGCGCCAGATATCGAAAACTTTATGATTAACCGATCTCGTATGAATATACATTTTGACCTTTCCAGTGTGCATAAAATCAGTAATTAGAAAAAATCAACTTATAGAGGCATGCATTAAATCTGCCAGACTGAATCCGGCGGTTTCTTCGACTGAGTCACCAGACAGTGATAAATCGCATCTTCCCGAAACGGGTAGGTTTGTTCAATCTCTGGTGTGAGCCGTGCGCCAAGTCCGACCCCATCGCCAAGATACAAACAACCATCCCGAATATCCCAATCACCCGCTTCAAGCAGCGCTTCTCGCAGCGGATAAGCGGGCATCGGCCATTCTGCGACCTCACCGCCGCCCGCAATCGCGGCGTGATAATTGGCAAGCATGCCGACTGGCCCACCCCAACAATGCACATAGACTTTACAATGATGTGCAATCGCATCGTTAAACACATCCACCACTGGCTGAATTCCGCCCATTACTGTGGCATCCGGTTGAGCGATATCGTAGTAACCGCCGCGAATGCGAGAAGCCAATTCCCGATACGTTGTGACAATCTCCCCGCCCGCCACGTTCACATCAATCTGTTGACGTAAAGCCGGAAAATCATCAACCGAGTCTGGGCCAAACGCTTCCTCAACAAACGCGATTCGATCTTCGTGTTCTACAGACCTCAGAAATTCCAGTACATCAGCCACCGATTGCGAGGGTATAGCCAGATTCTGAGTCATATCAATGGCGATACGAATATCAGCGCTCATACCTTTTTCGAGACACCAGCGCGCCTTATGGACATCGGTTTTACGGGCACGAATCTTGAAGGTATCAATACCCAGCGCCGCAATCTGCTCAAATTCTTTAGCCATCGCTTCAGGATGAATCGAATCACCACCACTGGCATACAATTTCAGGGGATAGGCATCAGTATCATTGAACAGTTTATAAACGGGTATTCCCGCGACCCTGGCACGACAGTCGCACAGTGCAATTTCCATCGCGCTGACCGCATGTTGCGCAGCGCCTTGAAGGCTCCAATAGCCGGTTGTCAGCAGCATATCGCGATAGATCGAAGCGTATTCCTCGATGTCCCGGCCAATAACCACCGGAGCCAGTAATTCGATCAGATCCACAAAAAGCTGGGGCGCGAATACCGCCAGATAGCCTTCCCCTAATCCGGTTGTGCCATCCTCAAGGGTAATCTCAACCAGTCCGCAGGTGCGGTAACCAGTCATCAGATGATGCAGCACTTCGCCATTCGTTTGCAGGTCGGCATAGGGTGCGCTCAGTAATACCGGACGCACCTGCGTAATTCTTGGCAATTCAGTACCCTCGCTCGAAACTCACGATGTTGAGCACCGTCTCGCCAGCGCGATAACGCTCAAGATTAGCCAGGAAAAAGCGTACTTTGTCGATAGCCTCGCCGTTATACCCCCCGGCAGTGTGTTGAGTGAGAATCGTATTGGGACAAGTCCACAACGGATGCTCCGGCGAGAGGGGTTCCTGCGCGGTGACATCCAGCACAGCGCCACCCAATTGACCGCTGTGAAGCGCTTCAATCATGGGTACTTCATCTATCAGTGAACCTCGTCCGACATTGACCACGACTGCACCCGGCTTGAACCTGGCCAGTCGTTCCGAATTGATCAAGCCTGCTGTCTGTGGGGTATCTGGCAGGCAGCCAATCACGATATCTGCTTGGGGAAGTTGCCCATCGAGTTCATCCAATGTGGAAATTTCAACGGAGTCGCGGCGGGCAAAATTCGACACTTTGCAGCCGAAAGCCTCCAATAGCGCACGTATCCGCATACCAATCGCGCCACCACCGAGGATAATCACCTGCTTTCCGCCAAGTAACGTGGATTGGGCACGAATTTCAACGATCTTCCAGACCTGATCCTGTTTAGCTATCACCAGACCATCAATGCGACGATATAAACCCAGCAATCCGGCCAGCGCGGTTTCAGCAACCGCATCGCTGCCAAATCCGCTCAGATTAGAGATGGTCTGGGTAGGTTGTATCGTGCTTTGATATTCACCAAAGCCCACGGATTCCAATTGCAGCCACTGTGAGCTGCTGCTTTCCGCAAGCCATGCGGCAGGAACATTCCCAAAAGTGACGTCTGATGCCAGAAAAACAGTCTTCTCAAACGCCTGATCGCCCTGTCTGTCCGCGATATGCAGCTCGCTATCTGGAATAGCCGCCTCAAGCAACTGCCTGGAGACAGCATCCAGACCAAGCCAGATGAAAATCTTCAAAGTGATGCGCTTTCTGTATAAGCCGCTTATAAATTTCGCAGGTAAGCAAGGATTATTGACGCTGGACTTGGGCCGCCTCGTTAATCAGATCGCGAATAGCATCTCGGTCAGCAGCACTGATCGTATTCGGGTGTCCACAGCCACGGCCACTGCCAAACTCCATTAATGAAGCGGCATACTTCAGGCACACCAGCCAGTAATCGTAGGTGTGCAGCACCCACAAACGCTCAATTTTTTCCTGCAAATGCTCCGCATCAGCGGCACGATCATCCAGCGCAGCCGCATGAATTTGCTGGAAAATCTCCGGGACGATATTGCCCAATCCCGGCACAAGGCCATCAGCACCGGCCAGCAGCGATTTTGCGGCCAGTCGTTCCGCACCCTGGAAAACGGCGAATTCGGGTCGATCTTCTTTCAAACGCAGTAAAGCTAAGAAATCATCCCAGTTACCGGCGCTATCCTTCACGCCGACCAGATTATCCAGCCCTAATACCTCACGCACAGTCGAGGGTGCAATCGGGTTATGCGTGGTCGACGGGATGTTATACAGCATCACCGGCACCGAAGCGGCTTTGACCAGCGTTTTAATGTGATTGATCTGCACAGACGCATCAGCATTGTAGTAATAGGGCGAGGCGATGACGATCAAATCTGCGCCAGCATCCTGATGTTGATGCAGCACCTCAAGTGTCCGTTGGGTGCCAGCTTCTAGCGCGCCTGCCAACACCGGTACTCGCCCACCAACCAAACGCACCGTTTCCTCAACCACCTGCTTCTGTTGAGCAAAGGTTAACCATGGGCCTTCACCGCTGCTGCCCAGCACAAAAATACCACTCACTCCACTACTGAGCATGTGATTGACAAGTCGTTCTAACCCCGCCAGATCAATGTCCCCGGCCTCTGTCAGCGGGGTAATCATAGGGGGAATAATTCCTGATAAACGTGACTTAGTATCCAACATATTAACCTTTAACCCCGCCAATCATGATACCTTTGACAAAGTATCGCTGAATGAATGGATAGACAAATAAAACAGGCACAGTACTAACGACAATCAACGCGGAACGTAACGAAGCTGCAGGGGGTGGGTCTTCAATAAACGCGAGTTCCTCCATACCCTGCATAGAGGTCGTCTGCAAAAGTCCGCGCAGGATAATTTGCAGCGGTTGCATATTTGCTTTATCGATATAAATGGCCGCGTCAAACCACGCGTTCCAGTGAAACACGGCATAAAACAAGCCAATCGTCGCGATCACCGGCATAGACAATGGCAGCACGATTCGTAACAGGATGATCGGTGCCGATGCACCATCGACAATCGCCGCCTCAAATAATTCTTCTGGCAGGCTCATAAAGAAATTGCGCATAATCAGCAAATTCCATGCACTGATGAGTGAGGGCACAATCATAGACCACACGGTATTGCGCATGCCCAGCCCATCAACCAGAAGGAAGCGCGGAATTAATCCGCCGCTAAAAACCATTGTCACAAACACAAAAATCGTTAGGGGTATTCTCCCCGGCATATTTTTCTGCGCCATCGCGTAGGCCATCGTGATCGTGAATACCAGATTAAAGAAAGTTCCCACAACCACACGAAACAAGGTGACTCCGTAAGCATTGAGGATGACCTGGCTGCGTCCAAACAGAATTTTATACGCTCCAAAATCAATTCCCTGAGGGTACAGCACATAACCGCCCCGTGCTGCAAACTCTGCTTCACTGATAAAAGAAGTCGACAGAACGATGATAAACGGGATTAAGAACGCAATCGTAAACACCAGCAACAGCAGGTAAATAATCCAGTTTACAATTTTCTCGTTACGAGATAACGTCAGCATATTGGGTTTCTCCTACCAGATTCCGGGCTGGCCCAGACGACGGGCAATCGTATTAGCCATCAAGATCATCACAAACGACAGCGCCGCTTTGAAAAGACCTACCGCCGCTGCAAATGAATATTGCAGCCCCAGAAGACCTTCACGGTAGACATACGTGTCGATAATGTCCGAGACCTGATAAACCGATGGTGAGTACAGCAGCAGAATCTGCTCAAAACCAGCATCCAGAATGTGGCCCACTTCAAAAATGAACAAAATCGTAATCACAAAGGATATAGCTGGCAGGGTAATGTGCCGCGCCATTTGCAAACGGCTGGCACCATCAATCGCCGCGGATTCGTACAGCGCGGGATCAATGCCCGACATCGCAGCCAGATAAATAATGCTGCTCCATCCCACCGTTTTCCAGACGTGCGTTGCGACCAGAATGCCCCGGAAGTGATCCGGGCTGGTGAGAAAAGTCCAATTATCACCCGTAAAATTATTCAGGAATTCTGTGAACACCCCGCCACTGGTTGCCAGCAGCGCTGTGACTAAACCTGTCACAACCACCCACGAAATAAAGTGCGGTAGATAAGAAATGGTCTGGACAATACGCTTGAAAGATGTGCGCACCACCTCGTTCAACATCAACGCGAACAGGATAGGCGCGGGAAAGCCGAACAGGATTTTTAAGCCGCTGATCGCCAGCGTGTTCTCCACCACATCCCAGAAGAAAATGGAGTTGAAGAAGCGATTAAAGTGCTTAAAACCGACCCAGGGCGCGTCGATAATCCCCTGAATGCCGCCAAACGGTGATACATCCTTAAAGGCGATTACGATCCCCAGCATCGGCAGATAGTGGAAAATGAGGAAATACAGAATCCCCGGCAGCGCAAGCAGATAGTAAAAGCGGTAACGCCACATTCGCCTGAAGATTTGCTGCCAGCCAGTTTGCTGTCTTAAAGCCTGTGCGGCAGGTATATTTTTTCCGGATAAAACATCTCTTGTCATAGGTCTGATCTTTAAGCCTGATTTTTACTTTTAAGGATCTCAGTCGGGAGCGCTGCCTGCCAGCCCTGCCGCAGTTGCAAGCCAAGTTCATCGATTATCGCGGCATAGTTCAGGTCAGCACCCACATTATGAATTTCAGCGCTGTCCTGCGTATGGTCGTATAGCTCGTGAGCCAGCGACTCGCCAGTTCGGAAATTTACCCATTCAACATAGCGATACCGATCCGTGCGCATGGTATACCCCATGACTTCCGGCTCACCGCGATACGTCCACGGTCGCGGGAATTGACTGAAAGCCGCTTTTTTCCAATCGCGTTGTGGATCATCAAACAACGGCATGAGACTCACACCTTCCAGATTATCGCGTGAAGGCAGTGCGCAGGCATCCAGCAGAGTTGGGTAGATATCCACAAATTCGGCCAACGCCTGAGTCTCACCAAAAGCATGTTTTGGAACCGACAAAACCAGCGGCGCACGCGTATCCAATTCATAGTTGGTGGTTTTGCACCACAGCGCTTTTTCGCCCAGGTGATAACCATGATCGCCCCATAAAACCACAACGGTGCGGTCGGTTAATTGATGCGCGTCCAAAACGTCCAGCAATTTACCAACCTGCGCATCCATATAACTGACACAGGCGTAGTAACCGTGGCGCAGCTTTCTGACCAAATCTTCAGGCAGTGGCCCCTCAGGCGGGATATCGTCATAGCCGCGCAGTTCATTGGAGTTGTGCCACGCAAAATCGGGAATACCGGCAGGTCTGGAAGCATGTTCTGGGGCGGTGATTGAGTCAGCATCATACAGATCCCAGTAACGCTGCGGAGCGCTAAAGGGCAGATGCGGCTTGCGAAAACCGACTGCCAGGAAAAATGGCTTCTGTTTAATCTCATCCAAAATCCTGATCGCAGCGTCCGCGACCTGACCGTCACCATAGGCATTATCCGGCACATCTGCTGCTTCAGTTGCAGCACTTTTTGGCCCCGGCCATGCTGAACTTTCGCCATGTTTTTGATTCTGCGGCAAGAGATAATCGCCGCTTTTCCAGACAACATTCAGCGTTTCCGGTACTGACCATGATTCGGGGTCCTGTGCTTCCGGTGAGCCGTGATAAATCTTGCCCACGGACTGCGTATGATAGCCATGCTGTTTGAAGTACTGTGGCAGCGTGATGACCTGCGGCACAGCATCCCTGAAATGCGTCCCCGTCGTAAACTGCGGCAGATCAGCCAGTTCCGGTGAAATTTCCTGCCGAAAGTGCGACTTTAAGTCCCAGACTTTAATCGTATCAGGGCGTAACCCGGTCATCAGCGAGGCGCGCGATGGATTACAGACCGCCTGCTGGCAGTAAGCACGTTGAAACAGCATGCTTCTGGCCGCTAAGCGATCAATATTGGGGGTAATCGCATTCGGGTCACCATAACAACCCAGTGCAGTTCGCAGATCATCCACCGCGATAAACAGCACATTCAGCTTTTCCACAGGCATTCAACCTTTGCAGTAAAGACAGAGGCAAGCCTAAGCCCACCCCTGTCAGACTATTCACAAAGCCTTAGCTAGCGCTGAATTCGTTATACTGGCTGGTAATGGCGTTAATCCAGTCTTCCATGCCAGCACGGTTGAGATCTTCCATGAAGCTGTCCCATTCTTCCAGTGAACGCTGACCGGTGATGAACAAAACCACCTGTTCATCCAGCAGACGATTCAAGTCACCGAGGGTGGGAACTTCATTGAGAATGCGGGTTTCGTCATAGGGGATTTCCGCATCAAAGGGATTTTTAGCGTCATCCAGCGAAATTAATTCATTCGCCAGATATTCCAGATGCCATGCACGTGAGGGATCCAGTACACTGTAACGGATTTCGATATTCAGGTTCGGCAGCATATATTCACTGACATAACCACTATCGGCGTCACGGTCGACAACGTTATTTTCCTCGTCGGTGTACCACCACATTTCTTCGGGGATACCATAGCGTGCCACAAGTTGATTATCGGTGCTGTCGGGGTCATACACCCAGTTCATAAACTGAATGACGGCTGCCGGATTTTCCGCTTTTGCACTGACCACATATGCGGCGGTGCTCTGCGGCGCGGTCGTCGCGATGTAGCCTTCAGGCCCGGTGATGCTGGTCCGTGTCCAGGCAATGCCTTCACAGGCGCTTTCAATCTGCGGGGTAATCAGCGTAATGCGCGAGTACCAACCCATCCAGACACCCAGATTACAGGTGCGGAAGACTTCTGGCTCATCAAACTGGGTAAATGTATCGGGATAGAAATAGCCTTTTCCCCACCACTCACTCATTTTCGTCAGCCAATCCCGCACACCGGGTTGCATCACCCACGGTTTCACACGGCCATCTTCAGGGTCAAGCCAGTTGGAGCGGCCATTGGGTGTAAACCCACCCAGCGTTGACCAGGTGATGTCACCGGGACGTGTGGCCACAAACGAATCAGGGTTAAATTCCTGGAAAGCTTCAATCGTGGCTTCCAGTTCTTCCAGCGTGGTGGGGACTTCCAGTCCAAGCTCATCGAGCCAGTCCTGCCGCACCCAGGTGATATAGGGGTTGGTTGGCGTGGCACGCGGAATACCCATGATCTGACCGTCAAGATTCTTCATCTTGTCCCACTGGCTTTCGGGGATCACTGCCAGCAGATTTTGCCCGTGTTCTTGCAGCAGGTCATCAATCGGGATGATCGCCTGAGCATAGTCTGTCCAGCGGGGTGCCTGGAACAAATCCAGCGGATCGCTGGAACCCAGCAGTAAATTCAGTTGTTCCGTCCCAGGGGTTGAGGGGACAATGACTTCAGGCCGCACACCGGATTGTTCAGCAATATAATCCTGAACGCGCTGGAGGACATCCGGGTTACTTCCGCCTGCATCAAATTGAAGCGTGCCGGAGTTGTTATAGATGGTAATCACTGGCTCATCCTGAGCCATAAGCGGAAGTGACATCAATGATAATGCCACCAATATAATAATAAAGCGTAATTTTGCCATTTTATTCTCCAAATCAAACAGAATTGACTCTTACCTAGCAGATTTAACTTTGGGCAATAATTTGCGTTTTCACCTCCAAGCGAACTAGATCGTTAAACCCATATCATAGTGTTCAATGCGCAAGCGCAATCACTGGTAATTACAAATTAATCAGACTTGGCGGTGTCTGAGGCCGACACGCGTTTCAGGCGAATCTCTAACCCGATATGATGGTCACGCAGTGCAGCACGGGTCGTCTCCAGGTCACCTTTTTCAAAGGCCTCGACAATCGGCACGTGCAGGTTGTAGGTCCACATCGGGTCATTATCCTGAATATCGACATGCTGATTGGCCTTACTCAGCGCCAGCCAGAATGAATCAAGAATTTGCAGCAAGGTCTGATTGGCGAGATTTTCAAAGAGCGCCTGATGAAAACGGCGATCTTCTTCCGGGAAAGGATTGCCCTTCTCGGCCTGCATCCGCATGGCATTCAGGATGAACTTGAGTTCTTCAACCTGTTTGTCTGTCCGCACGCGCATCGCAGCTTCAATCATGCCGGTTTCCAGCGCCTGACGAATCACATACAGCTCTGTAAGTTCGCGGATGGCAAAAAACAACCCATATTGCAGGTTATTCATCAACATCTCAAACGAGAACTCCCCGACATAGAGCCCACTCCCCCGTCGGATTTCGATAACACCCAGCGCTTCCAATCCACGCACAGCCTCACGCACCAGATTCCGGCTGACCCCTAACTGTTTGCTCAGTTCATTCTCGGAGGGCAGCAGATCACCGATTTCCAGTTTATTTTCGATAATGTAGGATCGAATCGTGTCCTGGATAGTCTGGTGGAGTGATGCTGGTCGTTGAATACTTTGGATTGGGTTTTTGATCGATGCCATCTTCAATTCCTCATATGGGATATAGCATATCAACTTGTAGGATATGTGTCAAATTTATGTCTCCCCTGTTTCAGAGAGTGATTAATCATTTCCTTAAGGGCGCAAACAGCAAATTTGACAAGCGTAAATCCATACGCTACTCTTTTCGGTAGAGTACCGGTACACTACCGAGATTATTTAAATTTATGATTTATTCAAAAATAAAAGTCTTACCCACCGTAACCATTGCAGATGTTGCCCAACAGGCGGGCGTGTCTGTCTCCACTGTTTCGCGCGTACTCAACGATAAGCCGGACGTCTCGGAACGGACTCGCCAACGTGTGCAAACGGTGATTGAAACCCTCGGTTACACACCTTATGTGCAGGCCACAGGCCGCTTCTCCCGGCCATTGACCATAACGGCCAACTACCCATTGGAACATTACACACACGCCGATATCCCGCCTATGGACATTAGCTTTTTCGGTGGCATGGGGAGTGCTGCCGGTGAGCTGGGGTATACGCTCAATATCACCACTCGTCATATGACACCCGAA
Source organism: Aggregatilineales bacterium (assembly GCA_038258185.1). Taxonomy (GTDB): domain Bacteria; phylum Chloroflexota; class Anaerolineae; order Aggregatilineales; family Phototrophicaceae; genus JAIOHN01. Next base: position 20,445 of record JBBSQD010000056.1, read on the forward strand.
GCACTGCTGCGTCCCTATGAAGAAGGTCAGATTGATGGCATGATCGTCATGGAGGTTAAGCAGGACGACTGGCGTGTTGATCTGCTGCGTGAAGCGGGATGTCCATTTGTGATGATTGGCCGTTGTGCCGATTACGCCGATCTGAACTTTATCGACATCGACACCGACAATGGTGTGTCTCGTTTATTCGAGCATCTGGTCAATCTCGGCCATCGGCATATTGGTTTTGTGGCGCACCCATTGAATGTCATTCATGAAGGCTTTACGCCGGCAGTTCATGGACTGCGCAGTTATCGCGATATGGTGGCACGTCATGAGCTTGAAGCATATGTCCAACATGCCGTATTTGGTCCCACTGGCAGTTTCAAAGCTGCTGAGACATTACTGGATAATTATAAGCAATTAACCGCACTTATTACGATGGATGGCGTGGGAGCGCCCGGTATTTTCCGGGCATTACAGGAACGCGGTTACCGCATTCCCCACGATTTTTCTGTGGCCGGATGTGTCGTAGCGGCCAGTGTCGCGCATATGATGATCCCGACTTTAACAGCCATCGATTTCCCGGCATCAAAAATAGGATACCAGGCCATACACCTGTTTCATCAGATCCTTGATGGAGAATCAGGTGGGCAGATACTCTTGAAACCAGATTTCTTCCTGAATGAAAGTACAGCTCAGGTTTCTTGAGGACTTTTTTTCAGCAGGTTATTATAATTTATAATTGTAATAACAAAAACATTACGAGGGGGTGATGCGTAGGGCGAAAAAACTTATTCAGTTTCACAAACTAAAATTAACTTTCCAGGAGAAGAATACTATGTCAAAAATTAATCGCAATCTTAGCCGTCGTGATTTTATGAAATTCAGTGGAACCACCGCTGGAGCCGCCTTTTTAGCTTCGTTAGGGCTACCCGCCTTTGCTCAGGATGAAGTCCGCGAGGATATGCAGGGGCAAGTGGTTATTGCTCTGAATGGGGATAGCCCTGACGACATCGTTATTGAAGCGATGAATGCCGCCTACAAGTCCATTCGCCCCAATGTGGAACTGATCTGGGAATATCCCGGCACCAGCGCGGATGGTTATCCCACCTGGTTAGGGACTCAGGTTTCATCACCGCCCATTCGACCAGACGTGGTTTCAGGCAATTACTTTGCTAACTTTGAGGGCTACCTGAATTTCGAGCAATATCGCTACCTGCCGAATCCACATACCGGGCGCATGTGGGATGAAGACCTGGACTGGAACTTCTTCGTCGCAAAGAATGGTGCAGGATCACGTTTCATGATCCCTACCCGCGCCGTACATATCAACTTCTTCTACAATAAGACCATGTTCGAGGAAGCCGGCGTAGAGCCCCCCACCACCTGGGATGAGTTTGAAGCCGTATGTGCCAAGTTACAGGAAGCACTGCCAGGCACGGCCCCGGTCGTCGCCAATTATATCTGGCAGGTACCCCAGTGGTTTGCCGAGACGGTCTTCGATCAATATAACATTGATTGGGTAGAAACGGTTCGTGCCCAGCCGGGTGACTGGAATTACAATCCTGAATTGGATGGCGCATTCGAGTTTGACCCGACTGATCCGGACATTCACAATAAATACACCTATAACCCGCAGCGTCTGCTGCGTGCCCTGCGCGATGGCGAACTGCGCTTCGATACCCCGGAAGTAGCCGAGATGATCCGCCAGACAGCGCGTATTTTCCCGAAATATGCCACGTCCGATTTCTTTGTGATTGCTGATCCATATCCCCGCTTTATTGCTCAGCAGGCCGCCATTATGTATAACGGCACCTGGGCGCTTTCGACCCTGGATAATGACACCAAGAGTCTGAGTGAGGAACGTTTGGCCGAACTGCGCGAAACGCTGGGGGAAGATGTCAATATCGAGACCTTCGAATGGGGCACTTTCGAGATGCCGCAGATGGAAGGCGATCTCGTCAAATCGCAGACCCGTACCGTTGAATCTGCCACCGGCGAATATATCAGCATTGTCGAAAAAGATCAGGCACAGACTGACCTGTCGCTGGACTTTGTTCAGTGGTGGTTATCCTATGCCGGATACCAGACATGGGTCGACTCGAAATATGAAGCCGGTGACACTTTCTCCGGGCCGTTGAAGGTCAATGATGTACAGGATCCTGAGGAAGTTGAGGCCTTATGGGCAGATGTCAAATTCCTGGGTAATGCCGAAATCAATTACAACGGCTTTATGCTTGCTATGTCCGGTGGTGACCTCCAGACAACCGCACGCAACATCTGGAAAGATGGCCTTGAGGGGACTATTACCCCTGAAGATGCCGCGGCTCAACTTCAGCAATTGATGGAAGACAACTTCGACACAATTCTTGAGAATTCAGGCTTCACCAACGAAGACCTGGATAATCCGGCACGCCAGCCCGGCACTTAATCCGGGTTAGTTAACTCTATGCAATGGCGGCAGGAATATCGATTGATGTTTCTGCTGCCAGCGTGGATAAAAATTGTCAAAAATAGATTTAGTGAAGAGAGTTTTTATGGATATATCTCCCCCCAGTCAGCTATCAGGTGCACTGGCAACCAACGCCGATGAGAATGCGGTGCGCTATAACCGCGGCGCAACGCGTGTTCTGATTGCGCTGGTTATAGTGGCTGTAGCCATCAATATCATCTTACTGGCTTTAATAGCGCAGAATAACCTTCCGCTGATTGAGGCGCGGAGTGAACAAAGTGAGAACGTTAGTTTAGCCAGTTTCATTGATGCGAATCATGTGTTAGCAGTCACCGTCGCCAATGAGCTGATCCTGCTGGAAGACGGAGCGCCAGTAGCGCAGACTTCCGACTTTGCTATGTTGATTGGCGGGGTCGCTGCGGCACCCGGTGAGGATGTGATTTATATCGGCACAGCCGATGGCAAAGTCACGGCGCTGGATTACGCGCTAAAGCCCGTTGAAGAAATTGCAACAGTCGATGGGCGTATTGTCGGCATGAAATCCCTGGGCGATAATGGCTTTCTGGTCGCGCATGGAATTGGCCCCTTCAGTGATAAGTACTACATTTCTCACTTCGTGCCGGGTGCAACTGAACCCGAATTTAAGACACAGGTCGAGTTCACAATCTCCAGCATAGATGTCGCCAGCGGCGTTGTTTACTACAGCACAGCGAATGCCCGTGCCGGTGCGATCTCGGTTGAAGATGGCTCCAAGTTGTGGTCAGCGACAGGCAAACGTCCCATCACCAGCATTCTCGGCCTGGATAACGGCGGCGCGATTACCGGCGACGAACGCGGCAATGTGGTGCTGTTTGACAACGCAGGAACAACCGTGTGGGAGTCCGCACCGACGGAGTACATCGTCCGCAGTCTGGCCTATGACGCACCCACCGATACATTCTATGTCGGTAATGAACGTGGTGAACTGATCGTCCTCAATAACCAGGGCGAAACCCTTTCCAGCAGATCGCTGGCCGATGATGATCTGGAAACGTTTTACAACCTCGAATCCGGTAGCAAGATTGTCCTGCCGCGTAACGGACAGTGGGCCAATCTGAATCCGTCAGCCATTGATAGCGTAGGTGTGGCTCAGAATCTGCGCAGTTTGCAGGCAGGTGTGGATCTTGGCCTGTTAGCGGCAATTGTTGTTGCGCTCATCATGGCGGTTGAAAAGTTTCGTCTGGTCGCAGCCAAACTACTGGGGCAGATGTGGCGGGGTCGCATGGCCTATGTTCTGGTGTTCCCTGCATTGTTCTGTATTTTAATTTTCGCCTACTACCCCACTTTGATGGCGGCGTATTATAGCCTGACCAATCACAGTGCGCGTAACCCCGTCACAGAATTTGTCGGGCTGAAGAATTATATCGATATCCTGACCAAAGATACTTACTTCCGTGTGGGCTTCGGAAACATGGTGCTCATCACAGTCACCAATATGATCAAGGTCGTTACCATGCCGCTGCTGGTCGCGGAGTTGATCTTCTGGCTGCGTAAAGAGTCGCGGCGCTATCTGTTCCGCACACTCTATCTGCTGCCGGCAGTCGTGCCGGGGTTGATCGGCGTGTACATGTGGACAATGGTCTATGATCCCTATGATGGCCTGTTGAACCATATCCTTAACGCCCTGTTTGGCATACCGATGGGTCGTGCGTGGTTAGCAGACCAGAGTACCGCCATCTGGGCCATCATCTTTCATGGCTTCCCGTTTGTGGCTTCCTTCCCTTTGCTGATCTATATGGGCGGACTCATCAATATCAATACGGAGCTGTTCGATGCCGCCCGCATTGATGGCGCAAGCTGGTGGAAGCGCTTTACCCGTGTGGATATTCCCCTGTTGATGCCGCAAACGCGTTTGCTGTTGTTCTTCGCCTTCAATGGCGCAGTCAGTGGCTTTGCCGATGTGCTGGTATTTACCCGAGGTGGTCCCGGCAATGCAACGTATGTCCCCGGATTGCAGATGTATCTCAAAATTTCCGAAGGTGATTTTGGTTATGCGTCGGCTATCGGTGGCATCCTGTTTGTGCTGGTGTTTATCGGCACGCTCTTTATTGTCCGGTCACGCGGCTCTGCGCTAGCGGAAGTATAGAGGCTTATCCAAATGCAAAACGTACAAACAACCAGTGTTCAAGCAAGCCGCCGGGTACAGCGCCCGTTCCTGAATATCAACAAGATTGTTCAGTACCTTGTGCTGATCATTCTGCTGATTTTCTCCTTTCTGGTGTTGACGGTGATGGTGAATATGTCTTTTCGTCCCCAGGTTCTCATCCTGACAAATTTCTGGGGATTAGCCATTCCACCCAGCCTTGTGAATTATCAGGACGCATTCGGCCAGTTAATTGGCCCGATGCTGCGCACGCTGATGATCTCGGCGATATCGATTTTCGGCATTGTCGCAATTGCCTGTCCAGCATCTTATGCGCTGGCGCGGATGCAGTTTCCCGGCAGGCGCATCACCTTCTATCTGGTGCTGGCAACCTTCATGATCCCCGGTGTGCTGTTACTCACGCCTAATTTTATCCTGGCGACCAATCTCGGGTTGCGGGGGTCAATCTGGGGAGTCATTGTTTTCTATGTGGCGGGTGGCCAGCCCTTCGCCATCTTCCTGATTTCGACCTTTTTTATCAATCAATCGGAGGAAATTTTTGAAGCAGCGCGTATTGACGGTGCTTCCGAAATTCAAGCGCTCATTCGGGTCGCCATTCCGCTGGCATGGCCTATCCTGATGACGGTGGCTATCCTCAACTTTTTGAGCATCTATAGTGACCTCATCTGGCCCAGCCTGATGCTGTCAAAGGGTGATCAGACGCTGATTATGGCCTTGGAACGTTTTAACGCCACAGCCAGCGAACTGACCACACGTCCAAACTGGGGGGTACGTGCGGCTGGATACACCATCGGCACGATACCGCAGCTCGTCCTATTTGTTTTTGCAATGAAGTATTTTATCCAGGGGTTAACCTCTGGTGCGCTAAAGGGTTAAAGCATGGAACGATTAAAAGATTCAATTGAATCCTGGCTGGAAGTAGCTCAGGCCAGGTTGGAAAACGGCGGCATTAAGGCCGGTGATCTGGAACAGCTTAAACAGCTTGTAGCCGGGTCGCAGGCGCGGCAGCATCTGCTCTATCTGCATGTCAAGGGGCCCAGCATTTCTGCGCCAGTGATCGGCATGGCCGAACACAAACCCACAGCAGATGGAAAAGACCGCATCCAGACCCGTGAGGACTGGCCCTATAACAGTGTCCATGAAGCGATTTTGGACGGTTGGTATGTCATCCACTTTCCGCAACAAATGGCACCTTTTGATGACCGCGAACTGGATTATGTCGGTTACGAATTTGTCCTGCAAAAAACTGAGGAGGTAATTTCATGATTGACGCACCGGAACAAATTGACCAGAAGTATCTGCTGGATGACGACGCAATGAAGCGTTTCGTCACTCAGGGTTATCACATGATCGAACTGGATTTCCCGCCGGAATTTCACGAGTCTGTGACCGAGCAGATTGACGCGGTGTTCGAGCGACGCGGCAACCCCG
>JBBSQD010000057.1:0-26216 GCA_038258185.1 Aggregatilineales bacterium
GCCTGCATTTTTTTGCCACCTGTGTTATCTTGTCCATAGGGATGTTATCTTTCTGATTGTTTGTGCTTATTCAATCTCAGGATAACATCCTTTTCCCTTATCTTGACACCTATGGGACACGGCATGCCATGTCCTCTTTAATTTACCCTCCCTGCAGGATCGTGCCGTGTCCTCTTGATTTACCCTCCATGTGTGATGTCCCGATTCGCGCTTGCTTTGCGTCTGGCTGGCGTAGGGCAGCAGTGGGGTTTGCGTAATTTCTCAACAGGTTTCTAAACCCAAACAGCATTACGATAATCCTGACACTGCAACAAAACAGTGATTTATCACACACCAGAGGAAACAGAATATGTTCAGAATATGCTTGAAATTAGCAGGAATAATTTTAGCGGCTTTACTCGTGCTGCCCTTAGCCGCTCAGGAAGATGGCGCCTGTGCAACAGGCATCGCGCCCCGCCTGGAAGTGGGCAAACAGGGGCGCGTCGCTGTTGCTGAGGGCTTCTACCTGAATGTGCGCGCCAACCCCGGCCTGAGCGATGAGCCCTTTATCAAACTGGCGAAGGGCGAAACCTTCGATGTCATCAGCGGGCCGCGCTGCCTGAACCAGATCAACTGGTGGGAAATCCAACAATTCTCCATGACCGGTTGGATCGCTGAGGGTTCCGGCGGCGATTACCTCGTTGACCCCTTCGATGCGGCCAGCCTGCCGACTTTACCGCCCTTTGTCCCGCCCAGCTTTAACATGACCAATGATCTGACGGAAATGACTTTCGCGGCCAATCCCACGCCGAATCTGCAAACTGCTTTTATCAACTGGGATTGGGTAGGGCTTATCGGTGAGGATAGTTATTATGGCGATATTCCCGACCCACTGACCCTGACCCTGCCGGATAGCTATCTGGGAGACATGCCAGAAGGCCCGTTTGATCTGAACGACGTGCGCTTTATTCAGGATGCTAACCTGAGTGCACAGCAGTTAGCCATGCTGGCACAAAATGGCTTTGTGGTCGCCCCCGCAGGCATGGATCAGTTTGAGGATGCTTATCGCTGGGATGACAATTGGAGCGTGGATGACGGTCACGCTTATTGGGTCACCACCGATGCGCTGCTGCACGCCTTACACGTCGTCTTTGATAACATGCTGACATTTGTCGAGCAGGAGCAGTTGCAACCGCGTTTGCTGGAAATCATGCGCGCCAGCTACGTCACCGCCCAGCAGCAACTGGCCGAACTTTCCGGCACCGCTCTGGCTGATTCCGCCCGTGGCACGGCGGTCTATTATGCTGTTGCGCTGGCCTTACTGGATAACGAAGCCTATAACGCACTGGTGACTGACTCCGCCGTTCGCGCTGAAGCCGACCCACTGATTGCCGCAGTCAACAGCGCTGAAGGTCGCCTGCCGGTTTCCTTCCTGGGGAATTATCAGGAGGATTTCAGCCAGTATATTGTGCGCGGACATTACACCGCTAACGATGACCTGGGGCGTTATTTCCGCGCGATGTCGTGGTTAGGTCGCCTTACCTTTTTGGCGAAGGATGATAGCGCGCTCGTCACCAGCCTGCTGACGCTGAAAGTGCTTCAGGACTCCGCGATGTACACTCAATGGGCAGACATCAGCGAAGTGCTGACCTTCCTCATCGGGCCAACCGATAACCTCGGCCCCACCGAATATCTGCCGCTGGCGCAGGAAATTTTCGGCGCTGATTTTGCGCCAGACAACCTGACCAACCCGGATCTGATCGCCCGTTTCCGTGAGGGCGTGCAGGCACTTCCCGGCCCGCGCATCAATAATGTGGTGCGGCCTGTCGGCACCGAAGAAGCTGAACTGGACGACGCGACCCGTGGCTTCCGCTTATTCGGTCAGCGCTTCACGCTGGATGCCTATGCCATGCAGCGCCTGATTTACCCCTATGTGGGTGGAATCGGCAACGAACGACCTCTCCCCGCCAGCCTGGATGTAGCCGCCGCGTTAGGCTCCGATATCGCCTATGCGCTGATGCGTGACCAGGGTGACACCGCTTACAGCAACTACGACACCAACCTGTCTGGCCTGCGCGATGAAGTCAATCAGATTGACGCGGATGGCTGGACCCAGAGCATCTATGGCACATGGTTATGGGCGCTGCAACCGATGTGGGCGCGTGACCCGGAAATTTACCCGGCGCTGATGAACACTCAGCCCTGGCTGCTGCGTGACCTTGAGGCCGGACTCGGCAGTTGGACGGAGTTAAAGCATGATACGCTGCTCTACACCGCCCAGCCGATGGGTGGCCTGGGCGGTGGCGGTGAACGCGTCGCTGATACTTACGGCATGGTCGAGCCGAATCCGCTGGTATTCTCGCGTATTTCGCTGGTGACGGCGGCGCTCTATCAGGGGTTGGAGGAACGTGGCATGGCCGGTACACCTTACAATCACGTTGATAACACACCCGAATCCGGCCTGTATGAAGTCATGTCTGCGGCCCGCACTCTGGCGTTTCTCAGCGCCCGCATGACCGAAATGGCGCGTAAGGAACTGTGGGGTGAGCCGCTGACCGAAGATGAGCAGATCTTCCTCAAGTATGATTTCGGCAGTGAATTGTGGTATGTACGCTATCTGGCAGAGTTGCCACTGGCCGAGCCGCCGAAAGTCGCCGCGCTGGTGGCCGATGTCGCCAGCAACCCCGATACCGGCGAGGTCTTACAGGTCGGCACCGGTGGCGTGGATTACATCTTCGTCATCATCAATACGCCGGAAGGTCTGCAACTGAACCGCGGCACGGTCTACAGCTTCTATGAATTTACCGGCTCCATCGACAACCGCATGACGGATGAGGAATGGCGTGCGCAGGTGGCTACCGGCGAAATCCCGCCCCGTCCTGTCTGGGTATGGAACTTCACTGCGGACTAACCAGCGCTGTAACGTGATTGAGTTACAACCTATCCAAAAACAGAATTGAGTGCAGGGCCACGGCATGCCGTGGCCGTACAAGATGACTTTACGGATAGCTACTTATGTAATCAATAACAAAAATGCCTTTCGCTTATGGAGATTATGTCCCCGGCGAAAGGCATTTTTATAGGGTCAGTCAGGGCTAATCAGTCCGCTTGTTTAAAGTGAACTACTCCGCACAGGCCTCAGCCAGGAGCGTGGGAATATCCACGGTGCCGGTGATCTCAGTAATGTTGTCGGCACTGTACAGATGCCATATCAGGCTTTCTTCCGGCACATCTGGTGGTTGCAGGTTCGACTTGCGGGTGGTGAAACATCCCGCATACACCTGCTCGCTGCCATCACGCTGCCCAGCAATAACCACCGTCGGGATCTGCACATACTGGCTACCCGCACCCACTCCAATCATCTCTGGCGGCTGCACAATCAGTTGGACATGCGTCGTCTGGGCAAATCCCCTGGCAAATTCGTTGTATGAATTTGGCGCAGCTTCCCAGTAATCGTAAGCGCGTTGATATTCCTGAAGATTGATCGCGTTATAGTAGGAAGACAGCAAATCCACCGGGCTATCCACATTATCGTAAGCGAATTCTGGCTGCACGGGCTGTACGGTCTGCGCAGACCCGCTGTAAATTGGAAATGTTACGGCTACAATCGCGACCATGAGTTCCCAGAATTTCATGTTCTATTCTCCTTGATTCATCGTCAATCACACCTGGAAGTCAGTTGGGCTTTATCCTACCGGTTCTGCGGCCAGCCGATCAATGCTGTCTTCAATCCATACCAGTCCAACCGGTGCATTGGGGTCGCCCAGATAACGTGTAATCCGCTTGAATTGATCTTCCCAGCGAATCATCGTGGTCACAGTGGCCTGGTCAGTGATGACGAACTGGTCATAACTATCTTCCCAGTCGAAATAGCCAGTAGCCTGCGCGATTTGCGCTGCGCCGGTCACCAGAAAATCATCTTTGTCGTAAACATGGACGCCCATCTCAGTCACATTGGCGATACCTGTGTACACAACCGTGCCATCCTGGTAAGCCGCGATGCTGTAAGTGGGGCAAGCGCCGAAGCACACGCCGCGTTGCAGCGTGATCATTGGCGTATCCGTGCCGTTTGAGATGCCGGAGATATCGGGCTGAATGCCTGTCCATATCACCGTGTGTGTCATTTCGTCGATCCAGTGTTCGAGAAATGGCAGCGCAAGGGGGGCAGTCCTATCACCGATATAGCGGACAATGCGATGCGTTTCGCCATCACGTGTCACGGAGGTAATCACGCTGGGAAGGTCGCTCACCGTTTGGGTATCATAGGCTTCGTCCCAGCCGAAATAACCCGCGTTTTCAAACGCTTCGACCATCAGGGCAACTGTTTCAGGTTCAATCTCTGTGACCTGCTCGCCGGTCATCTCGACAAAATTTTCACCGACATAGGTGACCGTTCCGTCTTCGAGGATCGTCACCGTGTAGATGGGGCACACACCACGGCAGGCGGTGCGTTCCAGCGTAATGGCCACATTGGATTCCGCTTCCTGTGCATGCAGTGTGGCCGCACCGAACAGGAAAAAGGGCAGCAGACCGATAAAGATTAGCTTGTTCATGGTGATGTATGACTCTTTCTGTACAATGATATTCTGTTAGAAACGTTAAAATAGCCGCTCAAAATCTGTTGCGAAACCGCTCTAAACTTTGAACGATACTGCTAAGATGCCATCCGACTGATTTTTGTTCCATATCAGGCAGCATCTTTCTATTCAGTATTCACTCATTTATAACAGATTTTATTTCTGACATAAGAAAAATACTAGCACACATCGTCTTAGATTGCATCAGAGTTTTCGCGTATTTTTCGGATAGATTTACAAGGTGCTGCCCCGGTCTGCTCCACCCTTGCGACCTATCCCGCAAGGTTTTATTATTGAGACCTGGTTTCATTAAGGTGTGTAGTGATGGACAGTTTACAGGACTTACTCTTAAACCCGATCAGCTATGCGTTTATGCAGCGGGCCATGATCGCGGTGATTCTCATTGGCATTGTCAGCGGCGTCATGGGCGCCTATGTCGTCACGCGTGGCATGGCTTTTTTGGGGGACGCGCTGGCGCACAGTGTGCTGCCCGGTGTGGCAGTCGCGTTTATCAATTCCGGCGGCTCATCGCATGCGGTGCTGCTCGGTGGACTGGTCGCCGGGGTGCTGTCGGCATTGGGGATTGGCTTTCTCACGCGGGGACGGCGTTTGTCGGAAGATACTGCCATCGGCGTGATTTTCGCCGGGACGCTGGCGCTCGGCATCGCGATTATTTCCAGCGCCCAGAATTACGCCACCGACCTGACGCACATTCTCATTGGCGATATCCTCGCCGTCACCGCCGACGATCTGACTCTGATTGCGCTGATCGGCGCCTTCGTGCTGCTGATGATGGTCTTTCTCTACAAGGAATTTCTCGTCATTTCGTTTGACCCGGTGCTGGCGCAAACGCTGCGCCTCCCCGCGGAAACGCTGCGGATTTTCCTGCTGGTGCTGCTGGCCGCGACGATTGTGATTGGTGTGCAGGCCGTAGGGATTGTGCTGGTCGCGGCGATGCTGGTCACCCCGGCAGCCACCGCCCGCTTTCTGACCAACCGCCTGCATCTGATGATGGTCGTTTCGGCGCTGATCGCGTTGGTGTGCAGCGTCACCGGTATGTATATCGCGTGGTATTTGCAGATCGCGGCCAGCGCTGCGATTGTCCTCAACATGACGCTGTTGTTTATGCTGGCATTTTTATTCGCGCCGGAGCGCGGTTATGTCTGGTCGCTTCTGGGACGTTCGGCAGAAGTGGCCTGAATCAAAACCGGGGCAGATTTTCATCCGCCCCGGCAAACTGTTTTTAACGTACCGGCACATCCCGGATATTGCCATTCACACTCACATAAGCGGCCACAATCCAGCCGACCTGATCGCCATAACGCACCTGATACCAGCGATCAAACCCGCCCTGAACCGTGCGCCCCAACAAAGCGACTTCATCGCCCCACGGCACGGTGCCGATAATCGCCGTGCGTGTGCTGGGTCGCACCCGCAGATTCATGATCGAGCGCGGCGCCGCTACAATGCCAATATCCGGCGCATTATCAATCGTATCAAACACGCTGCCTTCAATCGGCAGGCCACCCGCCGCGGTGCTGAAGGTCAGATAACGCCCGGACGACCAGCCGGTTTTTTCATTGACGGTGATCTTGTACCACGTCACGCCATCCTCGCTGCGATTTTGCGCCAGCACCGGATACTGCACGTCAGGCACCGCTGTCGTGACCATCGTCGCACCCAGATACGGCCCGGTTCGTACCGCCAGACCACGCACCCCGCTTACATTGGCGGTCAGTGGCGGGATCGCGGTGCCCGTCGGCACTAAAGTCGGGAAGACCGTGCCCACCCCCGGCGTGACATTCGTCCCCAGCAGATTCCACTGGAACTGCACCACCGCCGATTCCTGATTCTCGATGTATTCCAGCGTGATGCTGTAAGCGCCACTGGTGCCAAAAGTGTATTCAAACTGGCCGATCTTGGGCGATGTCCCCGGGTCGAGTTCATCGGCATAGACCTGCTGGCCGTTAATAAACACCTTCAGCTCATCATCAAAGGCCACATCAAAGCGATAGGTGCCTGCGATGAAAGTCTGCGATGAGGTAAACCGTGCAGAGAAATTATTCTCCCGGCCAAATACCTGCGTGCCATTCACCTGCGGAGCACCCGGCCAGTTAAAATTAATCCCGCTGATATTGGAAATAGTGACCGCATCGCCGCCAAAGTTGCGATTCTGGTAAAAATTGCCGACCCAGCCTGTGCCGAATTCCGCCTGTACATTGATGACAATCAATAGCACCAGGAGCAATAGAATGGAGATCAGACTCGCTTTTTTCATGAAAGTTGCTCCTTCTCTACAAATAATGACGAAAGATAGTCCGAATGGGTGGGTAACCCGGCTTCAGACTACGTTATAATAACTGTTACCAAAAACATTATAACCAATACTTGGAGGCATCTGGTAATAGTCTATAAGAAGTTGGCAAGAAAAACCTGACGATTGCCATATGGTGCAACTCTTTTAGGGTGAGTATCGTATTAATGGATAGAACTACACAACAAGCAAACTAATCAAGGAGTGATTGATATGAGTGACAACCAGACACCGGAGAGCTACGACGTGCCCGTAAACGAAAACCCCAACAAGAAGACCTTCACCGAAGAAGTGGAAGTCGCCGGTAACCAGGCGGTTGAGCAGGTCAAGCGCATGGTCGCCGAAGGCAATGTGCGCCGCCTGATTATCCGTAACACCGATGACAATATCCTGCTGGAAATGCCGCTGACTATTGGCGCTGTTGCCGGTAGCGCACTGGTGATTGCTACCCCCTGGCTGGCAGCCCTCGGTGCTTTCGCAGCACTGGTCGCCCGTGTGAAAATCGAGATCGTCCGCGAAATTGACGCGGGGGATGTGGTCGAGGAAGTTAAGGAAAAAATTGAGGAAAAAGCAAAAAACATCTAAATAACAGATGTTTTTCCTCAATTCCCTGATGAGGCGTGGTGATGACCACGCCTCATTTTTGTTGGCACAATTCAGCAGTTTTAAACGTAAGTTTTAAGCGATTGAAAAGTCATTAAGGGTGCCGTACGCGCTTCTTCCGTACCGGGGTTCAGGATCACGCCGCCCTGTTCCACATCCACAAAGCTGTAAAAAGCCTTGATACTCTCTTCAAAATGGCTTTTAATGTGCGCTTCCATATCTTTATATTCTTCGAGATGCGTCAGCACGACAAAATGATTATCGGCCACGCCGACAAAATCATAGGCGGTTCCCTCGGAACTCACTATTTCCTGGATGCAGCGTGCCGCGAACCCGAACGCATCATCCGCAGCCATAAAACCGTACACATCGCGATAGGCTTCAAAGCCATCGACACCCAGACGCAGCTCAGTGAACTGGTCTTTTTCGCTTTCGCGCCGTCGGATTTCTTCCTGAACTAACGGCCCGGTCGGCAGACCGGTGCGACCTTCGTGCAGGCTGGTGCGATTGGCACGTCGTAACGACCCCTTCACCCGCAAGCGCAGTTCATCCACATCAAACGGCTTGGTGATGTAATCATCCGCGCCCAGTTCCAGCCCGCGCACACGATCGGCGCGTTCATCACGCTGGGTCAGGAAAATGATCGGGATATACTTGGTCAGTGACATATGACGCAGACGGCGGCAGACATCATAACCATCCATCGTCGGCAGCATGACATCCAGCAAAATCAGTTTGGGGAAATGTGTCCGCGCCATTTCGATGCCCTGTGGGCCATCTTCGGCATGGAAAATTTCGTACTGGTGAGCGCCAAAATACATCAACAGCATTTCCGCGACATCGTAATCGTCTTCAATCACGAGTATGCGAGTATTGTTGCTCATCTGTTACTCCTCACCCAGAACCGCGCTCACCCGGAACTGGTTTTCCTCGGCATCGGGGGCATTCGCCACCACCCGCTCTGGCGCAAGGGGCGCTGTAGCCACATCAGGCCGCAGCACATTTTTTAATGGCAGCACCGAGGCAGTCGGTGCAATATGGGATGTATCAAGTTGCTGGAGACGTTGAAAATAGCCGATGATGTCAGACAGCTGACCAGCGTACAGCGCCACCTCGTCATCGGTTAGGTCGAGCTTGGCAAGCTCAGCAATAGTTCTGACTTCTTCAGGTGTCAATTCCACGAAAATACCCTCAGTGCTGTTTGTGGCAATATAATGTCTCTCAAAAACGATTATAGCATCATTATTCAAACGGAATGCAAACTTAATTAAGGTTGTCGTGAGGTATATATAAATTATTGACGAAAATCAGACAAAACTCAGGCACGGATTTGGCGACATTTTCACTATAATAAATAAAGAGGTTACTATGACAACCAAAGAGCTATCGCCAAAACTAAATGAAATCATTGATGCCAAGCGCCAGTCCCTGGAGCAGCGCCGTGCCAAAACCCCTATCGAGGCTTTGCGCGCCTTGGCAAGTATGCAGAACCGACCCAATCCGATTCTGTCGGATGTCACCAGCGCTGATGAGCCGATTGTGATTATCGGCCAGGTCAAACACACGTTATCGCAAAACGGCCAGTTGATTTATGATCCGGTCGGCGCGGCCCTGCGTTATCAGAATCTGGGCGTGGATGCCATCGCCCTGTTCACCGATGAAATTGTCTACGCCAACGGCCTGGACGATCTGATGTTTGTCTCGCGCGGCGTGGATTTACCAGTTATCAGTCAGGATTATGTACTGCACGAATATCAGATTGTGGAAGCACGCGCGGCAGGTGCTTCCGCGCTGATGCTGTCCGCATCGGTGCTGGACCCACCCACCTTGCGCACACTCATTTCCGATACGCAGCGCAACCGCATGACCGCCATTGTCGAAGTGCATAATCTGGCCGAGCTGGATTACGCCCTCACTCTCAGTCCGCATGTGATCGGCATCAGCAGTGACAACCCGTTCACACCGGAAATCGAACTCGACTTAGAAATGACGCGCCGCATGCGTGACCGCATTCCCAGCCATATCCGCGTGATGGTCATGGAAAATCTGCAATCCATGCAGCAGGTGGAGATTATCGCCAACCTGGGTGTGGATGCCATGCTCGTCAGCGAAGACATGATCAAAGTCGCCCGCAATGCCAATTTCCTGCGAGAAGCCTTAAACCACTCATGAATGATCAAAACCCCAATCCCGAAACCCCGGACATCGAAGGCGCCATCAGGCTGCTGAAAAGTCCGGATGTTCAGATACGCCAGTTCAGCGCCTACCTGCTCGGTCAGACTGGCGACCCGCGCGTGATCGAACCCCTGATTGAAACATTGGAAGATGAGCATATCGGCGTGTGTGGCGCTGCCGCCAACGCCCTGGGGCGGCTGGGTGATGACCGCGCCATACCGCATCTGCGCCCGTTTTTAGAGCACGACAACCCGCAGATGGTGGTCTGGGCGGCTTATGCCCTCACCTGCATGGGGCAGGATCACTTCGATGTGCTGGCCGAGGCGCTGCAACACGAGAATGTCGATGTGCGCCGCAGCGCAATTCTGGCCCTGAAGCAGCTTGGTGATGAACGCGCTATCGGGCCATTGCTGACGCTGCAACACGACGAAGGCCGCCGTTTCAGCGCCGACTCGACTGTCTCCGAAGCCGTTGACCGCGCCCTCATCAGCCTGGGCTACAATGTCGGCAAACTCCCGCCCCGCGGGTAAGAGCGTTGCGGGTATTAAAAAAGAACCTTGATGATCTAACCCCCTCTAAATCTCCCCCGAATTCAAGGGAGACTTTGTAGCCGACGTTTCTGGCTCCCTCTCCGAATTCGGGCTGCGAAGCGTCCCTGCGGGAGAGGGCTGGGGAGGGGTCAGTAAGGGCTTAAAAGAATATCACTCATACTATCCATACTGAACAAGCTTTAAATCAGCGGCGTGTTTATCAAATCGTTATAAATCTGGTTTATGCTAAAAGCACGTAAATATGAGTAGTATGAACCAGAAAGCTTCCCACAGACGATGACCCAACGGATATTAATCACTCTGGCGAGCCTGCTGCTGGCCTTAAGCGCCTGCGCCACCAATCCCACGCCACCGCCGACTCAGATTGATCAGCAACCGGGCGTGAATCTGCCCGTGAATTATCAGACGGAATATGTCCAGTATGCGCGGGTAGAACGCTCTGACGGCACCGTCCGCGACCTGTATATCTCGCCGGATGCCCTGCGCAACTACCGGCGCGGCGGCTCGCTGCCGGATTACACCACCGTCGTGATTGAAGGCTATGACGCCGCACTTGATGAAAACGGTGAATTTTTGCGCGACGAGCAGGGGCAGTTTGTGAAGGGTGAGCCCTTTGAAGCACTGCATGTGATCCAGAAACGCAACGATTGGACAACCACCGATTTTGAGAGTGCCGCCCGCACCGGCAACTGGAATTTCGGTTCATTTGATAGAATCAGCGGCCAAAACTTTGACGAAAGCCTGACCGCCTGCTCCAACTGTCACAATGGCACCCCGCAAACCGATTTTCTCTACAGCCGCATCCTGCTGGATCAGTACGCTCAGTCTGAACTGGTGCAGTATTTCTATTGCAACCTGCGTGGTCGCGCGGTCTGTTAGTGACTCCAAACATTGACGGAATGCAACCCGGAGGCTGTGCTATCATGGGCATAACCTCAACTTTATTCACGGAGTAACCCGGTGAAAAAACACCTTTTGTGTCTTATGCTCAGTGTGCTGGTATGCACGGTCAGTTTCCCCATACTCGCCCAAAGTGATCACACTGCCGACGAACTGGAAATGATCGACTACATGCAAACCGCGCTGGAAAATTTCGCCGTACAGACCAGCTTCAATATGACCGGCACCCAGACGATCACCCAGACGCTTTCAGCCAATGTCGATGGCTCGAAAATCACGGTTGACCAGACTTTCGATCAGGGGATTACCGGCTCAGTCCAGTACGTCACAGCAGACTCCGTTGCTGCCGAAATCGAGATCAACCAGTATATTACCAGCACCATCCCCAATCAGCCTCTCACAGAGATCACTCAGTTGATGGGTATTATTATCGTGGATGACCTGTTCTACATGCGCGTCAGCGAGGTGTCACCGCCAGAGATGGCCGCCTTGTATCCGCAGGGCTGGGTTAACATTTCCGAAAATCCCAATGCCATTCCCGGCGCGAACCTGATCAACACCGATCAATACGTGAATATGCTCAACAGCCCCGCTGCCTATTCATTGACCCCTGACACGGTTGAAGCCATCAAGGAACTGCCCGAAGAAGAAATTGACGGGGAGACGCTGCGCGTTTTCCACATCACGCTGGATCTTCAGGCGCTGTTCGCCACGGGCGATCTGGATCTTGTCTTCAGTGCATTTGATATGAGCCAGCTTGGCGTAGAAACCAACGATCTGCTGGAGAAAATGCGCGACAAAGCCCAGGTGGAAATGACGGCCTGGGTCACATCCGACAACATGATTTACCGCATCGACTCGACAATGATCTTCGCCTCCATCGTAGAAAACCTTGTCCCCGGCGTGGATGTAGCCGCCATCGACCAGGCCGTCATCAGTTCGTTTCTGTACAGCGACTTTGGCGCGGATTTCGACATCACCGCCCCGGCAGGTGAGGCGTAAGCCAACGACATCAACTGGCCACTCTCCCCTGTGGCCGGTTTTACAAATTCCGCGCTCATGCTATCATTGCACAGCGTATCGCGCCGTAAGCAGGAGCAGCTATGTCAGACGAAAGCCCAGTCGATCACTTCCCCATTCTGGAAACCGAGCGTCTGCGCCTGCGTCAGCTCAGGCCGGGTGATGCCGCTGATGTCTTTCGCTTTCGCGGGGATTATCAGGTCACGCATTATAATTTCGGCGCACCCTACCAGACGATGGTCCAGGCCGAGCGTCTGATCGACTCCATCAATCAGAATTTTGAGCAGCGCCGCGAATTTCGCTGGGGCATCACCGTGACCGACGAAGGTGACCGCGTGATTGGGCTGGCCGGTTTCAACTACTGGAATCAGCATGATCGGCGTGCCTCAGTCGGTTATGATCTGGCGCAGGATCATTGGGGACGCGGCATTATCCCGGAAGCCATGCGCGTGATTCTCGACTTTGGTTTCAGACGGCTTAACCTCAACCGCATCGAGGCCGACTGCACCGTCGAAAATACCGCATCCGTGCGCGTGCTGGAAAAACTCGGCTTCCGTACCGAAGGTGTCCAGCGCGAACAGTATTTTGAAGAAGGCCGCTTCTGGGATCTGCAACTGTTCTCGCTGTTACGAAAGGAATACTCACAATCAGACTATCGCTAACGCAACGTTACCTCATCGCTTTTTTTGCCGCTGTTCTGCTCATCGCTCCAACCTTAGCCAGCGCTCAACCCGATACTACGCCTCCGCTGCGGGTCGTCACCAAAGACCTGCCCCCGTTTGTCCTGACCACAGATGACCAGTTGACCGGCTTCAGCATTGAGCTGTGGGCCGCCATTGCCGAGCAGGCTGAACTCGACTATGAAATTCAACAGGTCGACACCATTACTGATTTACTGGACACCCTCCGTGACGGTGAGGCTGACTTGGGAATCGGCGGCATCAGCATCACCAGTGAGCGCGAAACCACCCTCGATTTCTCCTACCCGATTTTCAACTCCGGCCTGGAGATTATGGTGCGTGAAGGCAAGAGCATCGCCCTGCTCAATATCTTTCAGATTCTGCTCACACCCGCGCTGTTGCAGGTTTTAGCCGGTCTGGCGGTGATTATCCTGATCGCCGCGCATGTCGTCTGGCTGGTCGAACGCAGCATCAATCCGGAATTTCCGCGCTCCTATATACCCGGCATCTGGGAAGGCATCTGGTGGGCGACGGTCACTACGGTGACGGTCGGTTATGGAGATCGCACGCCGCGCACCACTGTCGGGCGTTTATTCGCCATCATTCTGATGTTCGCCGGGGTAGCGCTGGTGGCGCAGTTTACCGCAGTCGTCACCACGCAGTTCACACTGCAACAACTGCGCGGCGATGTCGGCGGCCTGGATGATCTGTACGGCAAGCGCGTCGTCACCGTTTCCGGCAGCACCGCCTCGGATTATCTGCAAAGCATTCGTATGAGTGCCATCCGTGTCGAAAATATTGACGAAGCGTATCAGCGCCTGATGAACGAACAGGCCGATGCGATCATCTACGATACGCCGGTGCTGCTGTATTACGCCGCTACCGAAGGCCGCGGGCAGGTGCATCTGATCGGGGATATTTTCGCCCGTGAGGATTACGGCATCGCTTTCCCCCACGACAGCCCCTACCGCGAGATGATCAATCAGGCCATTTTGCAGGTCGTCGAAAACGGCACCTATCAGGATTTGTACGACCGCTGGTTTGCCTGACAAAACAGGCTACAATACCTGCTTTTGTGCACACGGCAAAAGAGGTTATTTTGGGCGGAACCCTCCTCAATATGATTACAGTCGCCATCGGCGCGACTCTCGGCCTGTTGATCGGCAACCGGCTGTCGGAGAAAATTCAGGAATCGGTGGTCACCGGGCTGGGGCTGGTGACGCTGGTGGTCGGTGTGAGCAACGCCGGGTCAACCGGCAATATCATCATTCCGCTGTTGAGCATCGCGCTCGGTGCCATCATCGGCGAACTGCTGAACATCGAGCAGTATTTAGAGGCTTTTGCGGGTTGGCTGCAAACGCGCTTCGCTGGCAATACTCCAACCACAGCCGAATCCGACCCCAGCCAGGACGATGAACGCGCGCGTTTTATCAACGGCTTTGTCACGGCCAGCTTAGTCTTCTGCATCGGCCCGCTGACTTTTGTCGGCTCACTCCAGGATGGCATGGGGCTGGCGATTGGCTTTCAGCAGTTGGCGATTAAAAGCGTGCTGGATATGTTCGCGGGGATGGCCTTCGCCGCTTCGCTGGGAGTCGGCGTGCTGTTCAGCATTATCACGATTTTCGTCTTGCAGGGCGGTCTGGCGCTGTTGGGGAGTGTCGCCGGTCAGGTGATGAGCGAGCCGATGATTAACGAAATGACGGCGGTGGGCGGCCTGCTGCTGATCGGCCTCGCTCTAGTCCTGCTGGACATCAAACGTCCGCGCATGGCGAACTTCCTCCCGGCGCTGATTATCGCGCCGCTGCTGGTCGCCATTGCCACCGCCCTCGGCATCAATATCTATCCGTTGTGATTCCACTCTACAGACAGACATGCTGAAAACTCAACACGCAGAGCGTATTTACAAATCCGCATTTGTCATGCATAGGAATTTGAAATGAATGAAATTGAATTCTGGGAAATAATTGAAATAGCAAAACTGCAGAGCTCTGGTGATATTGAAGTACAAACGGACTTTCTTATAAACCATTTAGAAGATGACTCTTTAGATAATATAAAAACGTTTTATCATATTTACTATTATTTTATGATAAAAAGCTATTTTGCTGACTTATGGGATGTCTGTGATTTGATAACATGTGCGGGAGGAGAGCAAAACTTTCTTGACTTTCGAGCATGGTTAATAGCTCAGGGAAAAAACAGGTACTATAAAACAATTGAAGATCCTGAATCTTTGGTTGAGATTGTCGCTAAAGAAAACCGTTACGAAATTGGTTATGAGAGATTCTCATATATAGCTTTGTATGCCTATGAAAATAAAACTGGGCATGAAATGAAGAGTGATAAGTCTATTGAGCCTACTGACTTGCAGGGTAAGCAAGTAGAAAGAGGGAAACTTCACGAAAAGTTTCCCAAACTTGCCCACCACTTAGGAGATTGTTACTAAACCACTGTTACTTTTTAGATGGAGTGACGCATCAGTCTTCTGAGGGTTTATGGCTAATCTGTAAATCCAACCACGCATCAATACTCGCATTTCCAGTTTTTGATAGCGTTTGGAATGTAGCTTTGCTTGTATCTTGTATCATGTCATCGGTATGAACTGGAGATTCATTGAGTATCGTCAAACTCCACCACTTATCGAATAAATTTAAATCGTAAGGAGGTTCACCCGTAATCTCACTCATCAAGTTACTAAATCCAACAGGGGATATATCTATTTTCTCCCAATGTTTATTTGCGAGAAATAGCAGCTTGACTTTTATTTGCTCAAATTCAGGACGTGTATGTAAATCAACCGCTTCAACCCAGACAGCAGGTTCAAGTAAAAAAAGGTCGTATAGCTCCGATTCATCTTCATATTCTTTTTTATATTTACCCACTAAATGGATTAAATCCTCATTAGGCTGTATTAAAAAGCAAAGTCCATGAAACATAATATCAATCCCATCAAAAAGTAGGGACAGGGCCTGCCCTGTCCACAGCGGCCCTGTCCACTCAGCACTTCTCTGACTGCCCTTTACCCCTGCTTTTGCGCCAGAATATGCGCGATCTGCTCCAGATGGTTGGCGTCATGCCACAGAGTTAGCGTCAGTTGGCTACTGATCGTCATCGGGCCGCGCTTGGGATGCTTGCCGATTCGTTCCCAGTTATTCTCATCAATGGTAGCGTACAGCGCCAGCAGTTTCCTGCGATTTTCAATCCACTCTTCCAGCACATCAGACGGCTTCTGGCGTTCATAATCCCGCTCTTCCGCCAATACTTCCGGGTCGGGATTGGGTAAATCCGGCGTATCCTCTGTGTTGGTCAGGCAGACACGCTCGGCAAACAGCACATCATAATCGCGCAGATGACACAGCACCTGCACCACATTCCAGCCATCCCCGCCATCGCGATAGCGGCTCAGATCAGCCTCGGACGGAGTCTGGACGACATACGACAAAATCGAAATAGCTTTTTCCAGCTGGTCAAGTTGCCAGTTGTGAATCGTTACTGCGGTAATCATGGTTTAAAACCTCATGCGTAAAAGTAAATAATCAGGGTCAATCCAAGGCAGGCAGTTCGCCCATTAAGACCAGCGAATACGTGCCGGATGTATTGCCATCAAAACTGCTGAGTTCAAACTGGCGTAACTGTGGGTTACCGGGCGGCAGCAGCGCCCCCGCGTCAAAGCGATCTCCCATAATGTCTACGTCCGCGCCAACTGTCAAGCGCAGTCCCACCAGCGACGGCACATCCTCGCAGCCGCGCCGTCCGGCATCATCACACACATTATCCGCGGTTTCGCCCTCGTCCGCATTATCCGTTAAGAGCTCCATTGACGGGTCAAGCCGTTCGGTTTTACCGGCCACCATATACACCAGCAGCGGAGCGCCTGCCGCCAGCGGCCCTTGCCCCACGCTGATCGTATCCACATCGTCGGGCGTATCAATCGCGAAGCCTTCAATCAGCGCCATATAGCGCCCCGGCGCACCATCGCGGCTGCCGATAGTCAATGACACATTCCCGGCTCTGTTCGCCCCGGTAATCGTCAACTGCGCCGAAGTCGTTAATAAATCACCTTCCACCACCACTGTCTCACCGCCCGGCAGACTATACGAATCGCCGCCCATCGCCTGCGAATTGCTGGAGCAATCGGTCACATCCACGCCATCCAGATACACGCGGATCACCGGCACGAATCCGTCCATGCCATAGACATTGATGCGATAAACCTCAGCGGTGCCAAAATCATCAGCAAATTCGAGGGTCGCCGCGTTGGTCGCCTGCATATCCGTACAGCGGAAGGTCACCTGCTGGTAGGGGTTTTCGCGCACATAGTTGCCGACGGCGTTGCGCACGCGCAGTTCATAATCGCCCGTGGACGTGCCATTCTCATTGCCGACGCGCGTCGCCACAATCACATACTGCCCATCTTCCGGCAGCGTAAATTCCATCGTTGTCAGGCCATTAACCTGGCCGTCTTCACTGCGGGCGATGAGCGTACCGCCGGGATCAAGCAGGCCGATCAGTGGCGCCAGCCCATTTGCCCCGCGCATATCCACCACCAGCACATCATCCGCCAGCGCATCCAGAAACCACCAGTCGAAAATCGCGTCACTGGCGATGGTCTCGGTCACTACCTGATCATAGGTTATGGCCGCCGCGCCGGTATCCTCATTCTGGGCGGCCACCCACGGAGTCATCACGATCAGCAGCAGAGTCGTTATCACAGAAAATAATGGTTTTAACAAAATGTATCGCCTCATTCGTTACCCGTATTATTCAGCATCCCTCTATTGTAAAGCCATATCAGGAATCAAAAAAGCAGCCTGTCCATTAGACAGACTGCTTTTGATTGGAAAGGAAGATACTTACTTAACGTCGACCTTGGCGCCTTCGGCTTCCAGCTTAGCCTTGGCATCGTTGGCGGCATCTTTGTTCACGCCTTCCAGCACGGTGGCAGGAGCGCTTTCGACCATTTCCTTGGCTTCTTTCAGGCCCAGGTCGGTGATAGCGCGGACAGCCTTAATGACGTTGATCTTCTTGGGGCCAACGTCGGCCAGAATCACGTTGAATTCAGTCTGCTCTTCTTCAGGTTCGGCAGCGGCAGCGGCGGCAGGCATCGCGCCAGCCATCATCATCGGGCCAGCAGCGGCGGCGGTCACGCCCCACTTTTCTTCGAGCAGGGTCTTCAGTTCAGCGGCTTCCAGAATGGTCAGCGCGCTCAGGTCGTCTACAATCTTATTTAAATCAGCCATCGGTACACATCCTTTATTGGCAGGTTTTCGATTTACGGTAACTTACACAATGATTTGCTGGCGGTAACTTAAGCGCCACCCCAGCCGGGCTTTGCAGACACAGTTATGCTGCTTCGGTGTCGTCGTCTTTGGTGTTCTCGGTGACGTAGGACTGCAATACGTTGACCACACTGGCGGTCGCGGCATTGAGTACACTGACGAGGCCGGTCGCGGGTTGCACGATAAGGCCAGCCAGTTCGGCACGAAGTTCGTCCAGGGACGGCAGTTCGGAAATCGTCTGGATCTGCTTCGGGGTCATCACGGTTTCACCCATGACTGCGCCCTTAATCACAAACAAATCCGGATTATCCTTCTGGAAGGCCAGCATAGCTTTTGCTACACCGGGCAGGTTGCCATCAGCAAATGCTGTAGCGACCGGGCCAACCAGCAAATCTTCGGGTACCGGCCAACCGGCATCACGTAATGCGATGCTGAACAACGTGTTCTTGGTGACCAGATACGAACCGTTGACATCGCGCAGTCGATTACGCAGGTCGGTCACTTTCGCGACAGACAAACCGCGATATTCGGTAATCACGAGGCCGGTGGTGTGCTGGAGCAGATCGCCATAAATACCGACGAGTTCCTGCTTGCGTTCTTTAGAAATTGCCAAGCGTCTATCCTCCTTTCCATGAGAATTCGCTGAACAAAAAAGCGGCCCGCACGTAAGGGGGCCGCCATAAGTTTTTGAGTTATGGTGGGCTGTTTCCCTTACCTCGGCAGGATATTAAGCGGGATTGCACCTGCTGTCTGCGGCAGAGTTACTTGATTGTTCATATCGGATTATAACAGCGGCAGGGTGATAATCAAGGGCAAAAGCAGCGATAGGGTTCGTAACGCTTCGTACGGTCACGGCATGCCGTGACCGCTTATCGTTACAACACATCATTTTTACGGATTGACAAACAACTTTCACCCGGCCACAGCGTACTATCAATATCTGTCCATTACAGCGAGACTTTGCCCATGCGCCAGTTGATTTACGTTCTCCTGACCGGAATCCTGTTCACCTATTTTTCCGAGTGGATGTTCTGGGCCGGGCAAGTCCCCAATCCTGACCCGCTCGAATATCTGCTCACCGCCGCACTGTACAGCTTCGCCGCCTTCATCTTCCTGATCGGTGTGCGCTATTTTCGCGTGACTGGCTTCTGGGCAGTTTTCCTGGCCGGGGCGCTCTATGGCTGGCTGGTCGAAGGCATCATCGTCCAGACGACTTATGCCGAACTCCCCCTCAGCATCTCGCACACCGCCTTATCGTGGCATGCGCTGTTGACCATCGTTTTCGGCTGGCATTATTTACGGCGCTGGCTGCGGCAAGGCTGGCGACCCGCCTTGCTCGGCAGCATCGCATTTGGCTTTTTGCTCGGTGTCTGGTCAATCGGCTGGTGGGTCGAAGTCACACCGGGGGCAATCGGCGCGGTGATTGCGCGTAATTTTCTGCTGACGATTCCGCTGGTCATAGCCTTTTATGGGTTGGATCGAATCGGCGATATAACTTTCCAGCCGCGTCGCTGGAGTATTGCGCTGGGGTTCGCGCTGCTGGCGGCTTATTATGGGTTCGTCACCTTCCCCACCGCGCCGATTTCCATCGTATTGCTGCCTCTGTTAAGCGTGCCCGTACTGCTGACACTGGGGCGCCATCGCCAGCAAATACCGGACGTCAACCCACAAACGCACGCCGCGCCACCCGTCCGTTATCTGGCCGTGCTGCTGATTCCAACCGTTTCCAGTCTGATCTATGCGCTGGGTCGTGATGTGCATTTTGAAACACTGATGATGGTTTACGTGCTCACCGTGCCGACCGGCTTCGCGCTGCTGCTCATCAGCCTCTATCGCTTGTGGCGCAAACCCGTATTGTGAGCCAGCTTAATTGCGGCAGATGCGGAAATAATCGAGGTAGAAACTGGTCGGCGGGTTCGATGAAGCCCCCCAGAAGGCGAAGCGTCCACTCGGCCAGGTGTTGTCCGTCACCGTGGTGATGTACTGGCCGTTGATGTAAAAATCAAACGTGCTGCCCTGGCTATCCACCCGCAGCGTGTTGACTACGCCTTCACCCACGCGCAGCGCAGGGGCAGGTGTCCATTCCACCAGATCGGTATAGGAGCTACCCTCATAACGGGCGATGCGATAAGAGCCAGTGCTGCTGATCATAAACGCCAGGAAATTCCGCTCATTCTGGTATCGCAGCCACATAACCGTCCGCACTGCCGGGGTGGAGAAAGACGAAGCGGTAATTACTGCTTCCACACTGGCATCACCGATATCGACCTCACGCAGGCTGCCCCAGCTGGTGGCCTCATTACCGCTGTCGATGCGATTCACACGCACCTGATAGAAATCCTCGACCACCTGCTCATTCGAGCGTCCACCAACAGATCGGTCTTCAAACCAGTCATTCTGGCTGGTACCGCCACGGAATTCATCTTCCAGCACCATATCACAGGTGGCCGCCAAACGCCGATCCACTGCAATCAGCGGGAGCGGTGTGCGCTGAATGGAGACTTCCAGCGGATCGACAAAATAGGTTTCATCGCCTTCAGCGATCCAGCCCTCAAAGCCGTTGGAATAAGCAATGCGGAACCATGCCAGATTTTCATTACAGGTCGGGCCTTCGATCACGTCAAATACGCTGCCAATCGCGATCTGCCCCACGCGTGGGAAGCTCGTCGCGGGGCCGCTGCGGACATTCAACGGACGGGGATCATCGCTGCGGACGCGGCCCTGCATCCCCGCCGCCAGCCGTGATTCCAGAATACCGGGGCAACTGACGATGGCCACTTGGGTCACAGTGGGGGACAACGGTGGCGCAAGTGTGCGCGTGGGCGTAGCACTCGGTCGCGGTGTGCGCGTCGGGGTCAGAGTCGCGGTGGGGGTAGCTGTCGCAGTCGGCGTATCCGTGGGTGTATTGGTCGGCGCTTGTGCTACGGGGATAGCCCCCAGGTTGCCAAACGCATCCACCAACGCCGGGGATGACCCCATCCACCCCATCTGACCATCCGGCAAAGTCACCTGATACCAGCTTCCATCCTCGCTGATGCCCATGACCGGCAAATCCGCGCCTTCATCAAAACTCATAACCTGCGGATACTGTGAACCCGGCCCGACGCGAATCACAATCGTGCGCGTCGTCCGCGCAAACGGAGTCGCCGGGGTGGGAGTCAATGTCGCTGTCGGTGTCGCTGTGTTTGTCGGTGTCCGCGTGGGGGTGTCGGTCGCTGATGCCGTAAAAGTCGCCGTCGGCATCGGCGTGTGTGTATCAGTTGCCGTGGCCGTGGCGGTATCGGTTGGGCGCGGTGTGGCCGTGGGCAGATTCGCCACCGGCACACGATTCACATTCCCCGCAGTATCCACCAGCGCCGGAGAGGCCGAAATCCAGCCGTTGTCACCCTCCGGCAGCACCACCTGATACCAGTTGCCATCCTCACTGATGCCGCTGATTTCCAGACTATCGCCGGTCGCCAGTGTCGTAATCGGGGAATATTGCTGGCCTGGGCCTTCGCGCACCGCCAGATCACGTGAGGCAATCGCCAGCGCCATCAACGGCGTGGGAGTCGGCGTGTCTGTCGGTGTGGGAGTATCCGTGTCGGTAGGCGTAATCGTCCGCGTCGGCGTATCGGTTTCAGTCGGCAATAAAGCCAGCGCATTAGAAGTAGCCGTTTCCAATTGTTGCGCCGCGAAGAGCGCCGTTTGGGTTTCGTTAAGCGCGGCCTGCTGTGCATTTTGAGGCAGCACCACCAGCAGCAATCCGCCGATCAGCACAAACGCGATCACCAGCGCCGCCCATACCAGCGGATTCTGATAGATGGGCGAGCTTAAGCGTATCGGCGCTTGTTCGCCCGTCGCTTCCTGCCGCACCGTGCGCCGAATCTCGGTGATGAGCGCGGTCATGCCTTGATTATAATTGCTGCGAATATCCACCCGCTGCCGGCCACTCAGCGTATAGGGGACGGCATTGGTTTCCTCACCTTTAGCCAGAATCGGGAAAATCGGCACCTGATGGATGTTGGCGTAATGAATTTCATCGCGCACACCCTTGGAGTTAACTGCCTCCGGCGTCAGCAGCACCACCATACAATCGGAATTGCGCAGCGCTTCCTCAATCGACTGATCCCACATCGGCGTACCCGGCGTGAGGTTTTCATCCGTCCACACCACAAAGCCCTGTTGCCGCAGCGTATTGCGCACTTTCGCCATCACCCCCATATTCTGATGGCTGTAACTGACGAAAATATCGTGCCGGTTGGGGTCATCAGTGACCCGCGCCTGTGGCCGGGGCTGGCTGGTCATGCCTTCAGGGTTGGTCGTCGGGCCATCGTACACCGGGGGCGGTGTGGAGGGCACATACGTTTTCCCTGCCGCTAACGGGAAGCTGAAAAAGCCACTGGCTTCAGATGGTTTGCCGGAGATCGCGCCATCAAACGCGTCGGCAAATGACTGCGCCGATTCATAACGCTCCTGCGGTTGTTTCGCCATCGCCTTGTTGAGGACGATTTTAAGTTCGTCGGGAATTTCCGTGCGCCAGATTTTTGGCGGAGTCGGTTCTTCGTGCAGATGCATGTGCATCAGCGCGTAGGGGGTCGGCGCTTCAAACGGCATCCGTCCCGTGACCATCACATAGGTCATCACACCCAGCGCATATAGATCAGTTTCGGCGGTGACACTTTCGCCGCGCCATTGTTCCGGTGCCATATATGATGGCGTCCCCATGCTCACGCCGGTTCCGGTCAGCGAGGTGGTGTCATTCAGCACTTTGGCGATGCCAAAATCGACCAGAAACGGGCTGGCCTGATCGTCAAACATGACGTTGCTGGCTTTAATATCGCGGTGAATCACGCCGCGCCGGTGCGCATAATCCAGCGCCGAGGCCAGCCTGCGAATCACCGAAGCGCTTTCCTGCAACGATGGCAGCGCATAATCGCCCTGTTCGCTCAGCGCCAGCCGCTCGGCCAGTGAGCCGCCTGTCAGCAACCGCATCACCACATAATTGATGCCCATCTCCGTGCCATAATCATAAACTGGCACAATGTGCGCATGTTCCAATCCGGCAGCAGTTTGCGCTTCACGGGCGAAACGCTCGGTATATCCCGCCTCGCTGGCAAACATAGGCGGCAGCAGTTTCAACGCGACATCGCGCTTCAGGCTGGCCTGATGTCCGCGATACACCGCGCCCATCCCGCCCATGCCCACCAGTTCACGCAGCTCATACTGGCCGAATTTCTGCCCGCTGAGATTTTTAATATTGACGCTGAGCATCGGTTGCTGAGAAGGATCATTAGTCATGGTCGGGCTTTTGCGCAGCCACGACGACGCCTTGTTAATCATCTCCGACAGCGCGTCAATCGTCTGCTCGACATGCGTCCCCTTGACATCGAAGACCATCTGGCCGTCGCTTTCCAGCAGCTTGCGCACATGCGGTGACGGGGCCTGCGACAGCGGGATTTGCGTGTATTCTTCCTGAAAAACGGGGATGAGGGTTTTCTTCGACTGGTTGGCTTTCTCGGCTTCCAGCAGCACCTGGTTGGACTGGAACGTGCCGGCACCGATCAGACAAACGAAAACATCGCTATCCGAAATGCCGTTGGCAGCGATGTCCGGCAGGCTGGCAGAACCTTCGTCATCATGGATGGTATCAAGGTAAACCATGATATCCCGCTGACGCAGGCCGTTTGCAATAATTTGAGCCAGTTCAGCGCTGGTCTGCTGGCGGTAACTGAGATATGCACTTGCCATGACGCGCGATGCTGATCCTTAGTATCTGTCCGTAATTTATATCGTACGGACACGGCATGCCGTGTCCCTGCAGCAGACTTTAATTTTACGGATAGGGTCTTCTGTGAAGTCTGTAAACAGTATAAACGCCTGTGATATTTCGCGCAAAGGTTATCCCCCAACCTTCACAAATTTTTCAGTAGGGACAACGCCTACGTTGTCTGACTTAAGTGTTTCTGTGCTAAGGACGCTATTCGTCGCGCAGATGTTCCTCAAAGCGCTGCAAGGCCGCCTGCAACCGCTGCTGCTGAAAAGTCGTGGTCAGGTCGCCGCGCGTACGTTCCAGCACGCCGCGCACAATATCCGTTTGTCGCCGCAGGCCGCTGGTAATGGCATCGGGGAAATCAAACGTCACCAGTTGATCGTAAATCGCGTCCATCCAGTTGAGCAGACGTTCCGCCTCGTCGCTGTCGCCATCCTTGCGCCGCAGAATATCGAGGATAAACCGGCGCAGTTCTGTGGCCGCTTCCGCCAGCCCATTGATATAAGCGGCATGTTCCACCCCCAGCGATTCCGGCGTGGGCAGAGTTTCCCCGCGCACCATCGCATAGGTCGCAAACGCCTCGACCACTTCTTTTAGCGCGTCCTGGGTATAACCCGTGTGATACAGATCGGGATACCCGGCCACAACCTCTTTCAAATCCTGCGCGGCAGATTTTGCCACGACCAGTTTTTCCTGCGCCGTGTCCCATTCGCGCCGATGCGTCGCGCGAATCGACTCAGCACAGTGGCGGATTAACTCACGTGAACGGGCAATCGCCGTATCCCGCGCCGCATTTTTAGCCACAAATGCCGCGCGGATCTGCTCCGCAATCTCATTCAGTTCATTCACTTTTATCCTCCTCCTCCTCGCTGCCATCACCTTTGATCGAGCTGAAAAGCTGATCGGCTAAAGTGGGCGGCAGGGTAATTTCGCCATGTTTGTTCTCATAATTTTCGACCTGCTGACTCAGCGCCCGTAAAAATGATTTCGCGCTGGACGGTGTCATCACCACCCGCGACTGTACCCGCGCCCGTGGATCATTGGGCATGATCTGGAAAAAATCAAAGATAATTTCGTTCGTGGTCTGGCTGATGATCACGCCATTGCTGTAGACGGCGTTTAAGTTGGCTGGAATCTCAAGCCGCAGCTTGCGTTGTTGGGGCTGGCTCATAGTATCTCCTTTAGGGACTCTTGGCTTCAGAGTGTAACAGGCGTGTGAAAAAGTCGGCAAGAGGATAGTTTCATTCGATCCCTAGAGACAGGCTTTTGCCCGCCTACAAAATTGAACACTTGTTCTGAATCAGATAGAATGTATACTGTCCCTATACGACTAAATCATCCATCTGGAAACATGCAATGAAGTTCGAAACCATTCCCATTCCGGAAATACTCAGACAGGACGTGGCGTGTATCCGTGTCACGGAGCACACCGGCCATGAGCGTCTCGCTATCAATGTCTGCCTCAACGGCCTGCCGGGGATCGTCTTTGAGCATCATAACGGCTATTCGCCCGTCGAGATCATCACCACCCATGTGAGCGCCGCTGTCGATATCCCCACGCTGTATGTCTATGGGCAAATGACCGCGCCGGGAGTCATGCACCACAAACCGATTCCCTTCACCACTATTCAGATCGTCTTAAAGCCGCACGCCCTGCAAACCCTGCTCGGACTCAACGCCTCTGCGCTCACCAATCAGCTTGTGGATCTGACCGAATTTTCAGCGGGCGATCTACCCATGCAATTGCTTGAAACGCGTGACCTGGATCAGCGCATCAACCTGCTCACCGGCTTCCTGCAAAATCAGCTTCAGCGAGCGAAAACGCGTGATCCACTGATTGAAGAAAGCCTGCGCCTCATCCACAAAAACAGCGCGGCGATTACGGTCAGAGATTTACTGGAACACCTGAATTTATCCGAACGTCAGTTTGAAAAAAGATTCAGCCAGACGGTCGGCCTGCCGCCGCAGTTTTATATCCGCGTGAAGCGCTTTAACCGCGCCATCCGACTGATGCAAACCGGACGCTTCAAAAAACTCACCGATGTTGCTCACACCTTAAATTTCTACGACCAGTCACATTTTATCCGCGACATCAAAGCCTTCTCCGGCATCACACCCAAAAATCTCGCGCAACGGGTCAGTGACTTTCACACCGATCAGCGCGTAGTTGCCTACCTGTAAACGCGACGGTTTTGTACAATTATCCACCGCGCTATCAATCTATACTCCATCTATTAACCGGATAAGGAGATAGATATGCGCAAAATTGTGATGATGAATCGCATTTCGCTGGATGGATTTTTCGCAGGCCCCAATGGAGAAATCGACTGGTTTAACCACGATACCGCAGTTGATGAGGCCGCTCATAACCTGATGCAGCCGAACA
>JBBSQD010000058.1:0-26170 GCA_038258185.1 Aggregatilineales bacterium
ACTATTCGATAATACCGAATTGACCGTTTGGGATATCGAAACGGATGAAATTGCCACAGTCACACTGACCGAACAGGAGCATAAATTTTCACAAAACACGATTCCCTATGCCCTGTATCAAAAAAAGCTGGTGTGGCAAAATGATAACCAGATTGTCATCAGGCTGTTTGATGAGTATGAGCAAGAGACTTTTGAAGCGGAATTCAGCGTCAGCCGTAATCCGCTTCAGATCACCCGGTTAAGCAGTGGGCCAGTAAATTATCCTAACTTGCCAATTCCTGAAAGTACCGTCCCTCCTATCACTTACTTATCTCCTGACAGAAATTATGCAGTCGTGGTCGGCCGAAAGGTTGTTTACGGAGTGGGAAGTTTGCCTCACTTGCAGGTTTATGAGCTTGCAAATAATCAATTGCTTTATGATTTCCCGCCAGTTGGGGGAATCTCTATATCTGGCCCACCTGTCTGGTCGCCTGATGAAGATGAATTATGGGTGTACCAGGCCAACCGAGAAAAACGCAAGAGCAATTTTGTCCGCATCAACCTTAGCGATAACTCCGTGACGAATATCAATGAAGATATATTGGATGATTTGTTGGGTTTCGAAACGAATATAGCGCCATCAGTTGAACCGACATTTTCACCGGACGGTCAATATATGTTTTTTAGCGTTTTTGGTAATGGGCATGTGCGCCATCATAACATTGCTTACCCACTCAATGGTAGCGAAGCCATTGTAGCCATGTGTGATAATTTTGAGTTCCTTGGTGAATCTGTCTATCCATTCTGGTCACCAGACAATCGCTATATTGGTTATTGGAACGGGGGAGAGGTACACGCGCTGGATACTGAAACCGGAGAGGTGTTTCGTCTCCCCAATGAGGGTGGTGGTTTTATCGGTTGGATTGAGAATGATTCCGGTACTGTAATGAATATATCTGAACAATCTCAGAGTCACACCCGCATTGCATTTGTTTCTAGCCGAGATGGCAACTATGAGATTTATTCCATGGAACCAGATGGCAGTGATATCGTTCGGCTCACTCAAAATGATGGACATGATTTTGAGCCGGATTGGTCACCAGATGGGGCAGAGATTGCCTTCAGATCATACCTTGGCGACACACTCCTTGGGGATATCTACATTATGGATGCTGATGGTAGTAACATAATCAATATCACAAACAATCCCCATAATGATGACCGCTATCCATCCTGGTCGCCTGATGGGCAATGGATTGCCTTTTCCAGAACAATGCCCTATAGCTCAGATATTTATGTTGTGAGCCGCGATGGGACAGATTTAAGGAAGATTGTTGATGGAAACGGCGATACTTTTAACGTCATGCCAACCTGGTCACCGGACGGCACAGAAATCATGTTTAGTGTCAATCTTGATCCCACGGCAGTCATTAACGAGGTTTACAGCATTAACAAAGTCGCTGCGGATGGTTCATCGCAACAACGTATCAGCGCAGGTGCAATGAGTACAAATGGCAATCTGGATTGGTCATGGGCAAATGACCAAATTGCTTATTTTGACTTCCTGGGTTTGGGTTTGGGAATTTATGTTGTTGATAAGGATATAACAAATGTCGAACCAGTTACTACCATTGTGGAAGATGGGAGTGAGTTTCATGAAAACCCATCCTGGTCACCCGATGGGAGCAGAATCGTTTACCAGGGCAGAGTCACCCATCAGGTGAATTCTGATATTTATATTGTCGATGTCGATTCAGGGGTGATTACTAATCTTACGGCTAGTCCCGATTACACCGATATCATGCCGGATTGGCAGCCTGTCACTAAACAATAATTTCTCACACCCCAATAGTTTAACCAACAGGCGAAGCACAGACTTCGCCTGTTTTCATAAGCATCATGGACTCGGTTCGGCACAGTCGGGGAGTTCCGCGGCGTTTCGCGGCCAGTTCCGCGCATAAAACGTCAGATAATCCGAGACATGCAGCGACCAGTATTCATCATCATGGCCGCCCAGAGGGTGAATGATGTAGGTGTGCGCGATACCGCGCGAACTAAGCCTGCTCGAAAACAACTCTAAGCCACGTCCGGCAGGGTCAGCAGCGGCATTATCCAGATACATGCGCGGGCTGGCCTCCACCAGAAACGACTCGTTCAGCGCCAGATCGAGCGGGTTAGTCGCCGGGGGCGCATTGGCCTCATCAAAGGCAGCGCTGTGTCCGCCAATCGCGCCAAACAGATCCGCATGGCGCAGACCGACACTGTACGCCCAGAATCCCCCGCGCGAAATACCGCCAATCGCCCGAAAATCACGATTGTTAATGGTGCAGAAATCGCGCTCGATGGCTGGCATCAGTTCTTCCAGCACGACATTTTCATAAGTTTCCGCTGGTGGGAAGGGGTCACGGTTGCCGATAGAACCGGTGTACGGCATGACCAGAATCATCGGCGCTAATGCCCCCAGACGAATCCCCTGGTCGATGGTTTCTGGCGCACCGATGCTGTCCCATTGCAATTCGTTGCTGCCCTGACCATGCAGCAGAATGACATAGGGATAGCGTTTCTGCGTTTCCAGATAGCACGGCGGGATATACACACGATAGCGCAGATTCTCCCCGCCGATTTCGCTGCGGAAATCATCAAACGCCAGCACAGTTCCGCCTTCTTCCTCACAGGGGAAAGGCGTCGGCGTGGCTGTCGCGTCAGGTGTCGCCGTCGCGGTGGCCGTTGGTTCAGGTGTATCCGACGGCGGAGGCGTGGGCGTCAGGCTGGGTGGCGGCGTGACAATAATCACCTGCGCGGTAGGCTGTGGAGCCAGCGGTTCACAGCCGATTAAAGCCATTGAGGCCAGAATGATTAAGATGGTGATAAGGGATAGGCGTTTATATGTCTGCATAGGGTAGTATTATAACGTTTGATCGCTTTCACAACACGAGTCATTTTATGCCAATCGAAAAAATAGAAGCACTGATCTTTGATATGGACGGTGTCTTGACGGATACTGTCGATCTGCATTACGAAGCATGGCTGCGGCTGGCGCAGGAAAAAGGCATTCCCGCCACCCAGGTTGACCGCGATCAACTACGGGGACTGTCGCGGCGGGACAGCCTGCAAACCATTCTCGGTGAGGAGTTGCTTTCCCCGGAAGATGCTGCCGCGCTGATGCTGCGCAAAAACGAGCATTTTCTGGAACTGCTGGATCGTCTTTCCCCGGCGGACTGTCTGCCCGGTGTCCAGCGCATTCTGGCCGAAGCGCGGTCTGCCGGCTTAAAACTCGGCCTCGCGTCGTCCAGCCAGAATGTCTATGCCGTGCTGGACAAGCTGCAACTGCTGGAGGCTTTCGACGCGATTGCCGATGCGTTCACCATCACGCGCACCAAACCCGCGCCGGATGTCTTTCTGTGGATGGCAGGACGCCTGAATGTGCGCCCGATCCATGCGGTGGTATTTGAGGATTCCAGCGTGGGGATTGAGGCTGCACATACCGGCGGCTTCTGGTCAGTCGGCATCGGCGCGGCGCATAATGTCGGCAAGGCGCACCTGATGCTGTCGACGTTAGCCACGCTCGAACTCGACACGCTGGCGCAACGATTGGAATCCGGTCAGTAGTTTTGCGCTTGTCAGCAACTGACTAACGATCACTATCCAAAGACGTTCATTAATGTTGATTACAAGCGCTAAAAATTGCTATACAATCGTATAAAGTAAGTGGGTAGCAGGATAGCATTATGCGCAAGTCGATCATTTTTATCCTACTGGTTCTCATTACGGTTGCAGCGCTGCCAGCCAACGCACAGCAGATCCAGCCAACACCCGTCCCCAGTGGCAGCCAGGAAGCCTCGCCTGCTGTCGCTCCGGAATTATTCAATAAGGGGAGTGCCGCCCTGCAAAGCGGTGACTACCAGCAAGCCCTGCTCAATTACAGCCTGTTCCTGATGGTAAACCCCACTGATAGCCAGGGTTTTCTGGCGCGGGGATTCGCCAATCAATATCTGGGGGAAATCGATAATGCGCTGGATGATCTGACCCAGGCGCTCAACTTTGCCCCACCCGAAACAGAGTACGCCGCCCGCGCTTATCAGACCCGCGCCGATGTGTACCTGCAAAAGAACAATGTTGAATCCGCACTGGCGGACTTAAATGCCTCTCTGGAAATCATGCCCAATTCGCCCGAAGCGCTGGGGACA
The DNA here is from genome assembly GCA_038258185.1 of Aggregatilineales bacterium. Lineage (GTDB taxonomy): Bacteria > Chloroflexota > Anaerolineae > Aggregatilineales > Phototrophicaceae > JAIOHN01. Next base: position 4,167 of record JBBSQD010000058.1, read on the forward strand.
CGTGCGTCCATCTTTATTTTCCAGCAGCGCTTTGATGATGCGCTGGCCGATTATACGCAGGTGATTGAATTACAACCCAACGCGCCCGTTGCCTATAATCAACGCGGTGATCTCAACCGGCAGATTGGTAATCTGGATGCCGCCCTGGAGGACTTCAATCAATCGCTGCAACTCGACCCTAACAGCGTCGATGCTTATTTCAGCCGTGCGATGGTTTACAACTCAAAGGCGCAGTATGACGAAGCGCTCGATGATCTGGATACTATTCTGAGCCTTAACCCGGACGAAATTGGTGTTTATCTGCTGCGGGGACGTGTTAATACGACTGCCGAGCATCGAGAAGAAGCCGCTTCAGACTATCTGACCTGGCTGGATAGCATCGAAACACGCAGAATTTCGCCGACCAATGACACACCGATCAACGAGCCGTTTGCGATTGATATGGCGCCGGGTTGGGTCTACAACTTTGAGCTGACCGCCGAAGAAGGCCAGGTTCTCAATATTGAGGCGGTTCGTCTGGACAACGCCGAGGCCGATCCGCTGGTGATTCTGGTCAACTCGGATCGTCAGCCGCTCATTGCCGATGATGATAGCGGCGGGGATTTTAACTCGCTGATTCAGGATTTTGTCATTCCCAGCGAAGGCCAGTACACCGTGATTATCAGCCATGCCGGTGGCGGCGCAGATGGTAAGGTGGGCATTCGCATCCGTCTGGGTGAATAACGTTAATAACGGTCAGTCGCCCAGCGCATCAGCGTAAAAAAGGCGGCTTCACCTGCGTAGTCTCCGTAACGGCCCAGGGTTTCCTTCACTACCTGGGTCGTTGTTCTGCCTGCCTGATTATAGAAATAATGATTCACTGCCGCTTGCAGCGCCACATCACTTTCGCCAATGTACTGATAATGACCGGTGGAACGGATAATCGCCCAGCTTGCCGTCCATTGACCGATGCCTTTGAGCGCGATCAGTTGATCGTAAATTTCTGCTGTGTGCCGTGTGGATACATCCTGTGAGTCGAGATCAAGTGCGCCGCTGGTGGTCAGCGTGGCGATATCAATCATGGTCTGCATCCGGCGATTAGTGATTTTCAGCGGCTTCAGGTCGTCCACGCTGGCCGCAGCGATTTGCTGCGGCGTCGGAAAGGTATAAAAGCGCTTCCCCTCATAATCAATGCCATTATCCGCCCACTCGACCAGCCAGCGCTCGCCTTTCTGCGCCTGCCGCAGGCCAATCTGCTGCTCGATAATCGTGGTGAGCAGCGCTTCAAACAGGCTCGCCGCACGAATATGCCGCAGTCCGTGTAACGGCTCCAGCAAGGGCCCAAATACAGGATCAGACGCGACCGCACTGTAAAACGGCTTGAGATCGGCCTCCGCACCCAGCAGGTGCGCGATTTTTCTGAGCAGCACGTCAGGGTCAGTTTCGCCCGTAGCGGCCATAAGCTGCACATTCAGTTGTGGGTGGTCGGGGGTTCCATGTGAGGTGACCTGGATCAGGGCGTGGTCAGCGCCGAATCTCAGCGCGCGCCAGTACGTATCATCCTGAATCACATCCAGAACGGTGTGATAATTCGCGGCACGAATCGACTTCAGGAAATCATAGGGAGGCGTGGGGTGGAGCTGTCCGATAAGCATAATATGTTGATTTTCGCACTTTTTCGGACATTCAGCCACATCTGCATGAGCTGATTAACCGTGCCAGGCCGCATCCACCGCCATCAGTTTAAGCAGATTCTGAAAGCCGAGTGTGTAGTCGTAGCGGAAATCCACCGGAGGCATCCAGTAATCCTGATTCTGATAATCACACTTTTCGCGCAGCAACGGCAACACCAGCTTGCCACTCTCAACAAAATACTGCCACTCGCCATGCAGATCATCATCCACCAGCGCGGATGGGGTCAGAACCACCAGCATCAGACCCGTGTAATCCAGCGCATTCTGAACCGCCGCATACCAGTCTTCATCTTCAGGAATATCGGTCATATCAATCCAGACATTCACGCCGCTGCTGCGCAGGCTGTGTGCCAGATCAAAAGCGAACAGTTCATCGGCACGCGTGTAACTGATAAATACGCCTTCATGGACAGCGCGTTCAATCAACTGTGGGCTGGACAAGCGTTGCAGCGCGTCGACAATGCGTGTATCAACCGGGGAAAGTCTGAGCGCTTTACGCAGCGCGGCCCGTTTCTGCTCAACTGATTCGGCCACATAGGCCAGCCACGACCACGCCTGAACATTCTCTGGGTCAGCCTCAACCAGAGTCACGATCATCTGATGGGCGGTTGCCTGATCTCCCTGCCGCAGATAGCGAATCGCGGTTTCCAGTGTAGGTTTATCGGCGCGCTGGTTACTGCTCATTTTTTAACCTCGATATAACGGTGCGATATAGTCATCATATCATTATAACTGAGAAACAACCTCTACCAAGCCTGTTACAAATTTGTATCGGGCAGGATTTTTACGATCTTGATGCGGCTGCTGTCACCTGTAAAGCAGATAGTCGGTGAGGTCAGAGAAAATGAGCAGCCGCAAGGAGGTTGTTTTTCCGTTTGATTACGATATAGAAACAGTATAGCATAATTAATTTGCTTTTCTAAGAAAATTAATAATTAATTCAAGATTAATTATTTAATACTCAGAAAAACTAGCTTAAGGGTTGGCGCGCTGGAATGCCCGGTTTGCGAGGGTAGGATGGAGGGGTATGGGCAACTTTTTCGATAATGACCAGATAATGCAGATCATCCAGGCCGGGTAGCTGAACACTTTCGACTGATTTGACGCGCCCACCCAGGATATTGAGCGCCCGTTTGGCATCCTGAACTTCAGTCTGCGCGGTTGAGCCTTTCATAGCAATGCACAGGCCGCCAATTTTAGCCATCGGCAGCATGTATTCGACAAGAGCCGGCAGCCGTGTAACTGCACGTGCCAGCACGACATCATAAGCCGCCCGCTGCCCCGTCATGTGACCGGCATCTTCAGCACGGGCATGGAGGGTTTCGGTATGATCGAGATGAAGCTGATTGATGATATGGTCGAGAAAGGCGACTTTTTTGCCAGTCGCTTCCAGCAGAGTCAACTGGATCTGCGGGAAAACGATGCGCAGAGGCACACCCGGAAAACCTGCCCCGGTGCCGATGTCGATCACTTTGGGGCCAGTAGTGAAATCACACGCGGTGACGACACTCAGCGAGTCCAGAAAGTGTTTGACCTGGATACCGGTTTCGTCCACGATGGCGGTCAGGTTGGTGTGCGTGTTCCAATCGGCCAGATCGCGAGCATAAAGCGCGAGTTGCTCCGCTTGAGTAGCGGTCAGTTGCAGCCCGAAAAGTTGTGCTGCTTGTTGGTTGAGCGTGGTCACGAAACAGTCTCTATCACTGCCATAAAGAACAAAGTAGAAGCTGAGAGCTGCATAAAACAGCCCTCAGCCTAAAGATTAACACTTAAGGAATGCTGTACATCCGATTGTAATCGGTCACGTTGACGTTAAACGGATTACTCTGGACATCAAACGTGCAGTTGCTGTAAATTTCCGGCGTGTCGGTACCGGGGCCGTAATCGCCAAATCCATCGGTGATCAACTGATCCCAGGTGAGCCTGAACTCAATACCATAACGTCCGGGGGTCAGTTTGCCGATATTGGCGGTATAGAACACCCAGTAGTTATTGGTACGCTGTGTGACAGGGCTGACCTGGACATATTCCAGTGGAGCGGTATTGAAGCGAATATTATAGTTGGCGTTGAAAATATGATCTTCGACCTGCTCCGCCGTGCGCGCATACCACGACCAGAAAATCGTAATATCATCGGTGTTATACAGGATGCCGGGTGCAGAACGATCACCGTAAGCATTGCACTCAGCAAAGATGACACCGGGTGTGTTGGAACGTCCCACGGTCACTGGCGCACCGATCACCACCGGCGGAACCACTGTTTCCGACAGGAAATTCCCATTAATCACCCCACCAAACGGGGACAGAATGCCTACATTCGACGTATTGGACGTGGTAGTCGTGGTGCCGCCGCCAGTATCCTCACTGCTGCCAGTCGGATTTTGTGGGCTGCTGCAACCATCCTGAAGATCATTCACGGTATCTGAATAGATGGTGCTGTCCGGGCTGCCTTCACGGGCGATACTCACCCGCGCGCTGGCTGTTGCCCCAGCGCCTAAAGTGAAGCTGTTGGTGTAGGTGATGCGCTCACTGAAGGCATAGGTGCCGTTGACCGATACGCGCCGCACCGACGATACCGCATCCCCTGTGCCACCCGAACCTGAGAAGACCTGATAGTAAATATCGTAACCTGCCTCCATCGTGCCCGACAGATTCATCACAAATTCAGTTTCGCAGGCCACAAATAAAATGGCGACATTAGATGTCTGGGCCGTGCTGGCCGCAGGGGTCGAAGTCGCATCCTGCGCCAGTAACCCGGTTGCACTCAGTAGCAGACTTAAACTCACTACCAATGGAAGAAGTTTCTTCACAGTCTGTTCTCCTAATCAATGATCAAATGTTTTGATCGAGTATTCACAATTAAAACAGTAATATAATCGACAATTCAATACATGCCAATGCTATCTTACAATGGTAAAATGATTACATCACACTTTCAGTGATGCCCAACCCACATTCCCAGCTATTTTACCATGCCACGTCAGACACGGCATGTTTGCATTGACCAGCATATCGGCTATAAAGGATTACACCGTGAACAATCCAACTATCGTCGTCCTCAAGGGCGATCAAACCGGCCAGGAACTGCTGGATGAATCCCTGCGCGTTCTGGCGCCAGAAGTCATCCGCTGCCACCTCAATTTTGAAACCTTCGATCTCTCACTCGAAAACCGCCGTAAAACCAAAAATCAGGTAGTGCACGATGCGGCAGACCGCATCAAGGAAACCGGCCTGGGAATCAAAGCCGCCACCATCACCCCCGGTGATCCGGACGATGTCGGCAGCCCGAATGCGCTGCTGCGCGAACTGATCGACGGGCAGGTGATTTTGCGTACCGGACGGCGCATTCCCTCGGTGCGGCCATTGGCGGGTGTCCATGCCCCGATTGCAGTGGTGCGTATGGCTGTCGATGGTGCCTATAACGCTAAAGAATGGCGTGAAGGCGAAGGTCTGGACGAAATGGCCTACAGCACCCAGAAATTATCGCGGCGTACCTGTCGCGCCGTGGCCGAATTCACCTTCCGCTATGCCCAGCGCAACAATGCTCAGGTGTTTGGCGGCCCCAAGTTCACCGTCAGCCCGGTATATGAAGGTATGTTCAAGGAAGAAATGGACGCGGCCCATCTGCGCCATCCGAATGTATCCTATAACCCACAGTTGATTGACGCGACGCTGGCGCTGCTGCTGGAAACCTCCGGTGAAGCGTTGGTGATCCCGGCTTTGAATCGTGACGGTGATATTCTCAGCGATCTGGTGATTAAGATGTTTGGCACCATTGCCGGGGCCGAATCGATCATTTTCAGCCTCGATGAGAATTTCGATGTAAAGATCGCCCTGACGGAAGCACCGCATGGCACCGCGCCCAGTCTGGAAGGCAAGAATCTCGCTAACCCGATGGCGATGATCTTGGCCGGGGCAGCCGTGCTGCGTTATGTGCGCACGGAGAAGGCCAGCGCCGCCAGCCGCGCCATTTATGAGTCGGCGCTGGAAACCGTCTATGATGGCATCCGCACCACCGACCTGGCCGGACAGGCGTCCACCACGGACTTTACCAATGAAGTGATTCGGCGTGTACAGGCCAAATTAGAAGTCTGGGACGCGCTGGGCGAATAACCTCTCTGCTCATTTTCAGACCCGCCCAAAGGGTTATTCCGAGCGGGTCTGAAACCTCAAAAAGTTGTGGATTTCTTTCTTTCATGAGCAGGCATTAATATTTATTCACACAATTCCCCTACATTAATTAACGAAAAATTGTAAATTAGCGTTTACAATATAGATAATTAAGCCTTAGAGGATTTGTCTATGATCAATACACTTGAACTTGGACCCCGTCTGGAAACGATCGCGCCGGACTTTTTACTGTATAACCACGAGAATCGGAAAAGCGCTTTACAGGAACTATTAGGAGAACGCGGTTTAATCGTCGGTTTTACGGGTGACATCTGGCAACCGGCCAGTGTGCGCCGCATTTTATGGCTGCAACGCCATGCGTCAAAATTTGCGCGGATGGGTGTGAATATCGCGTTGCTGATTTGTGATAAGCCTTATATGCTCTATGGCTTTAATCTGAGTTCGGTCACGCCGCTCAGTTTCCCGCTGCTGGCAGATGTTGACCGTCAGATTCACATCAAATTCAACATGGAGCGCTTTTCCGGCCTGGTGCTGGTTGATAAAAATCAGATCATTCGCGACAAGTGGCTGGTGCCCGATGAGCGCGTCTGGCCGCGTGAGTCCGAACTGGTGCAATCGTTTCAATTGTTGTAAACCGCCAAACTACGTTAAACTCTCCCTATGAGCGATCAACTGAACAGGCTGGCGGCAGATAAAGTGAGCACTGGTGGATTCTGAACTAGAGCAGGATGTTATGGCCCTATGGGGGTTATTATTTGCCATTGTCACTGATGGTGAAAAGCGCTTATTCGCCCACATGGCCTCGCACGATTTAACGCCACCGCAGTTCTATGTGCTCAAAACGCTGATGGAGCATCACGGGCGCTGCCCGATTGGCGAGATCGCCCGCCAGCATCATCTGACCAATGCCACCATGACCGGGCTGGTCAAACGGCTGGAAGCGGTGGGGCTGGTGCAGCGCGAGCGCAACGAAAAAGACCTGCGCTCGGTGTATGTTATCCTGACGGGAGAGGGCGAAAATCGCTTTATAGCCGTCCAGAATGATCTGCTCGGCCAGCTCACCACGGTTCTGCAACTGACCAACCCCGAAGAACGCAAAGAGTTAATCCACTTTTTGAGCCAGTATATGCAGGTCGTCACACAGGTGATGCCCGTCGACAGCATCAAGACTTGACGCGATACCAGTAGCGATACGCCTCGTGAAAGCCGATTTTGCCATATAAATTCTGCGCGGTGATGTTCGACTCGACCACTTGCAGATAGGCCGTATGCGCCCCCTGCGCCTGACCCCACGCCAGCAGTCCTGTCACCAACTGATAACCCAAACCCTGACCGCGCCGTTGCGCCGCCACCACAATATCAAACAGGCCGATATACCCTTTGTCTGCAACCCCCAGCCCGACTGCCACCACTTCACCGTCGATGCTCATGGTGGCAAACGCCGGTGTCGCCGGAATGCGACTGAGCATGTTCTCCATCAATGGAATACGTGCCGGATCAACGTCGTTTAACCGGCTGAAATGCTCCAGCCATGCGCGGCTGATCTGCGGCTGAATCGATAACTGTAGCGTCAGATCAAACGCTGTGGATCGCAAATCCGCCGTCTGGACGAGGGTGCCAGCTTCACGGACGTAACCCAGTTCGCTCAACTGCGCGTCCAGTTCAGCGGGATTGACCGCGCTGGTCAGCTTAAACACAGTCGGCAGGTTATGCTGTCGGAAAAACGCCTCACAGGCGACGACTTTTTCCGCCACAGGCAGATGCGACTCGTAAATGGGATTCACGGAATTGGCACGGCGTGTATAACCCTCCGCCCAACGCAGCAACCAGCCATCATAATAAGCAGTTTGCAGCGCAGGCCACGCGCTGAGCGAGCATTCTTCAATGGTGCGGATAGCGCTTTGCGTGATCATCATAGCAGTCCCTTTAGAGAAAACGCTCGCCAAAGTCGGCTACGGCGTCGGTGATGCTGTCATACTGATCCGCGTCGCTATCGTCATCTTCTGACGGTAGCAGATCGACAATTTCTGTCAGGGCTTTGCGCATTTCCTCGACTGCGTGCTGGGCGGATTCGTCATCGGCGACAAAACGGGTATGCACCAGCCAGCCATACACGCCGCAGGTGATGCCATACGGTGCGCGCAGGCAGCCCTTTTCCAGCGTGATGCGTGCGCCATAAACATGCTCATCATCCAGCATAAACAGACCACCTTCTGGGCCTTTTTTGCCGATGGTTTGTCCATCTTCATAGGGGTGCCACTTGCTCATAGAGATTCCTTTGCGCGTTGATTCATGAAGGCGTGCATTGTACCGCAAGATGCAGATTGCCGGATAGCGGTGCCCTGCAAACATTTTGACCGCGTCATATAACCGCCAGAATCCATGTCAGATTACAGTGGTCAGGTCGTATCCCCTTCGTTTATGATAGGCGCTGGGATGCCAATCAAGCTCACCGAAGGATAACAATATGCAGATCAGCCATAAACCCCCGTTAGAGCGTGAGGAATTGCGCGATGTCATTGATCTGGCGCTGTGGTCAGGCCAGTTATTGCTCCAGCACGGGGCGGAAACCGAGCGCGTCGAGGAAACTGTGCACCGCATTGGCACCGGCCTGGGCTGTGAATGGATGGATATTCTGGTTTCGCCGAATGCGCTGGTTGCCACCACCATCAGCGGCGACGAATTCCGCACGAAAATCCGCCGGGTGCTGCCGCACAGCATCAATATGTCGACACTCGCGGAGATTAACACCATCAGCCGTCAGGTGACCGAAGGCCAGATGGATCGGGTGGCTGTCCGCGCAGAACTGCGGCGCATCAGCGATGCCCCGACCCATTATCCACGCTGGCTGGTGGTAGTGCTGGTGGGATTAGCCTGTGCGGCCTTCAGTCGGCTGTTTGGCGGTGATTGGGTGATTTTTGGCATTACGTTTGTCGCCTCATCACTGGCGGCATTTACGCGACAAACCCTGCACCGTCTGCACTTTAATCCGCTGCTGGTAATTGTCGTCACGGCATTTGTGGCCGGCTGTGTCGCCAGCCTGACCGATCTGCTCAATCTCAGCCCCAGCCCACGGATTGCGCTGACGGCGGCAGTGTTGCTGCTGGTGCCGGGGGTCCCCCTGATTAACTCGGCTGAGGACATCCTCAAAGGGCATATGGTCACCGGGTTAGTGCGCGGCATCAATGGGATAGTGATTTCGTTATCAATTGCGCTGGGGCTGCTGCTGGCGTTATGGCTGTTGGGGGTGCAGGCGCTATGATCAACTGGGACTTTTTAGGGTTAATTCTGCACGATGCGATCTGGTCAGCGCTGGCAGCATTGGGCTTTGCCGTGTTATTTAATGTGCCGCCGCGCACGCTGATTTATTGCGCCTTATGTGGCGCCGCCGGCCACGCCCTGCGAACCGTGTTAATGCACTTGGGCATGGGGATCGAGATCAGTACGCTGCTGGGTTCGACACTGGTCGGTTTTATGGCGCTGCTGTTTGCGCGACGGTTGCAAATTCCGGTATCGGTCTTCAGTATCAGCGGGGCGATTCCGCTGGTGCCGGGAGTCTTCGCTTACAGCGCCATGATCGGCCTCATCAATATCGCCACGGCTGACCCATCGACCGTAGGCACACCGGAACTGGTGGATGTGGTGATTAATGGCGTGAAAACCGGCCTGATCCTGATCGGGATTGCCTTCGGCATCGCCGCGCCATCGCTAATTTTTGACCGGCGCAAACCCGTGGTTTAGTATTCACCCTCTCTGTTTTGCAATCAGCAGGAGTATGATTAAACGCGTTGATAAAACGAGATAAGGGTGTGAAATTATGGTCCGTATACTGATGTATGTTGTCATGATCACTTTGGCTGTCGCATCGTTTGTGATGACGCGCATGCGCTCTGCGGCCCACATTGGAGATAAGCTTAAAGCTCCGCCGCCTGCGCCACTACACTTAAACGCAGACACACCCGAAGCCCTGGAACAAGCGCTGCGTCATAAAGACTGGCGCACACGTCAGGCAGCGATTATCAGGCTGGGCGAGCAGGCCACGCCAGAGGCAAACATCCAGCTGACGCAAGCCTTAAACGATGAAGACAGTGATGTGCGCCAGTCGGCCAGTGAAGTGCTGACCGCACTAGGCACGGATGCAGTCGAAGCGCTGAGCGCAGTATTAGAAAACGGTTCGCTCAATGCGCGGCAGCTGGCCGCGGCATCGTTAGGCGAAATTGGCGCTGACAAGAGTGTTCCCGCCTTAATCATAGCCCTGAAGGATGGCAGCCTGTGGGTGCGCAGTGCCGCCGCCGAAGCGCTGGGGAAAATCGGCCATAAAGACGCAATCGACGGTCTGACGCAAGCCCTGCGCGACCCCGAAAAAGAGGTCGCTCAAGAGGCCGCTGTCGCTCTGAAACGCATCGGCACATCCCAGGCATTAGAGGCGTTGGGCGGAAAATAAATTTCCGCCCAGTTTTCTAAGTCACAAAATCATGTGATTCAACGTGCTGTTTCCAGCTACCATCGTCGAGAATGGCTGACATGGTATCGACCGCCTGCCGCACTTCATCATCGGTAGTGTAGAAATGCGGGGCGATACGAATACCGGCATGAGCACGATAATCAATCTTGATATTGCGCGCCAGCATCTCGCGGGAGACAGCGTAACTTTCCGGCGGATTTAACGTGACGGTTCCTGCGCGGCGCTCAGGCTGGCGTGGGGACACCACCGGATAGCCTTTTTCGTCGGCCAGTTGGATGACCAGCGCGGTCTGGCGCATGGATTTCGCGCGGATACGATCAACCCCGACCTGCGCGATAATATCCACACCGGGCTGGATACTGTGCAGCGAAGCGATCCCCGGCGTGCCGTTCATCAGGCGATAGGCATCTTCGCGCAGTGTGAGATTTTCCACGTCGAAAGCAAACGGTGTCTGATGGGCGAACCAGCCTGTAACTTTCGGCCTGAGAGTGGTCAGCAGGTCGGGCCGCACATACATGAAGACTCCACCCGGCCCACCACATAACCATTTGAGCGTGCCGCCGATATAGAAATCGACTTCCAGCGCGCTCACATCCACGGGAATCACGCCGATGCTGTGATAGCCATTGAACACCACCTGCGCGCCGACCTGATGCGCCTTAGCGACAATCGCCTGTGCATCCATGATGTAAGCCGACCGGAACAGCACATGCGACAGACTCACCAGCCGTGTGCGCTCATCAATCGCGGCCAGCAGTTCATCAGTATCTATGCTGATGCCATCCGGTGTTTTGACCATGTGGACTTCCATGTGCGGCGGCAGCCATTCGCGCAGCACATAAACATCGCTGGGAAAATCCATGTCGCAGACGACGACTTTATTGCGGCGCGTGTCGGAGAAATCCAGCGCGGAAAACAGAATGCTGTTGGCGATGCTGGCATTCTGATGCACCAGCACGCTGCCATCCGGTGCGCCCATCAGCGGCGCGATTTTATCGCCCACCACACCGTTCAGTTCAAACCACTCCACGCCCCACGCGGATACACCATGCTCCGACCAGGTGTCGGCAAAATGCCTGAGACTATCGTAAACGCCTTTCGGCATCGCCCCCAGCGAGTTGCTGATGAGGTAATTACACTGGTCGAGAATCGGGAATTCATCCCGCCATTTGAGAAGATCATCGGTCATAGGAAGCACTTTTCAGTTCAGCGAATTTTGGCGAATTGTAACATGAATATGTCGTTTCGCAGGGGCAACAAACTACGACTCAGCGCCGTACTGCTCAACATAGGCGTTCAGTTCATCCAGTTTCATCTCGCCCAGATGCAGATCACGCACCACGCCGCTTGCATCAATCACAAAGGTGCTGGGGAACAGATTCACGCCGTACAATTCCTGAATCGCCAGGTCATTATCCAGCAGCACCGGCACACCCGAAACGCCATTTTCGGCCAGAAACGGATTAATCTGCTCCGGCGTTTCGCCTGTGTTGACCGCCAGAATCACCGCATTCTCGTTGCCCTGCTGCTCAAAAGTCTGGAAAGCGGGCAGTTCGCGGCGGCATGGTTCGCACCATGTCGCCCAGAAATTAACGAATACCACCCGACCACGCAGGCTGGATAGGCGCACTGTGTCCGCACCATCCAGTGTGATCAGCTCGAAGTTGGGCGCACTGCGGTTGATAAAGCGGGACGAGGGCTGGGTCGGCATCGGCGCGGGGATATTTGAACCCGCTGGATTACTCGCCAAGAGCGTGACCGCCGCGCCGATCAACCCTAAAACGGGCAGAAGCAGCAAAATCAGCCAGCGCGGGTCTAAACGCTGCGGAGAGGGGGATTGTTCAGTCATCGTGTGTTCACCTTAAGGCACCCAGCGCGGCAGCATGGCATTCTGCGCCACCTGCGTCAGGGCTTCTGTTTCGAGGTTATAAGTCCAGATTTCCGGACGACCATTGGGTTCATTTTCCGGGAAGCGCTGGATCACCAGTTCATTACCCTGCGGGTCCCACAGGAAAAAACCGTTGTAATACTGCTCGTCCACCACCAGCGGCGTAACTTCTAATGTTTCCGTATCCAGCAGATACAATTGCCGCGCACGAGTGTAACGGTCATCCAGATAACGCCGTGCCAGCGCCACATAGCGCCCGTTGGGATTCCACGCGGTGGTCGCATCATCAATCGGGTCTTCCGCGCTGGTCAGCGGTGTGATTTTGCTGTTTTCCAGATCGGCGATGTCCAGTGTGGTGCGCGCACCACCGGAACCCTGATCGATAATCAGATTGGGGAAGATGATCTGGCTGCCATCCGGTGAGAGCGCGACATCACTGCCCCCGTTCCGCGTGGGGATCACCAACAGCGATTCATCGCTGAAGTCATAAACCAGAATGCCGACGCTGTTATTGTCATACACCGCGATGCGCTGGCCGTCGGCTGACCACTGCGGCGAATAACCGAGAATCTGCGAGTCACTGAACAGCGGATAATTGCTGGGTGGCGTGGTCGTCAGGTCAATCAACCAGACACGCGTCGGGCTGACTCCCAGAGCATCCAGGCCACTGTTCAGTTCTACACGGTGATAAGCCAGCATATTGCCATCAGGCCGCCACGAAGGCGAATTGCAATCACTATCGGGGCAGTTGGTCAGTTGGGTCAGATCACCCGTTTCCAGATTGAGCAGTTTAATATCGGAGGTGCCCGTGTTGGAATTACGCTCGGCAAAGGCCACCTGCGTGCCATCCGGGCTGATGTCGAAATTCAGCACACCGGACGGGCTAAACGTGACCTGTTCCGCACTGCCCTCCACTGCCGGGTCAGCAATCCAGACATTTTGCGGAGTCGCGTCCGACGGCGCGAGATAGGCCACGCGTGGCGTGCGAATGCGAAAATCAAAGGTGGTCGCGTTCAGCACCTGCCGTCCAATCGTGCTTTCTGCACCGCCGGCCAGCGTGACGGTATATTCAGCGCCGGGTTGCAGCGGTTCATCAGGCCGGAAACGCAGTGTGCGATCTGTCCAGGTGTAGGCGCCTTCCAGCGGTGGCTGGAACGCCATACGCTCGACCACGCTGTCCCAGTTCATCGCTTCGCTGAACTGAATCGCAATGCCGGTGGTGCTGGAAGCGACAGCCTGCGGCGCGGTGCGCTCGATCTGCACGCCGACGCGATCCCCCAGCAGCAGCACGATCAACAGTGCCGCGACCAGCCCCAGAATCACCAGCGCGACCAGACGATCAAAATGCGTCAGGCGAAAACCCGGCATACGACCCGATTGTGAAAAAGCATTCGGCTGTGACATGCGCGCTTAGGGATACAGATAAGGATGTTCGGGCTGGTCGATAACATCCACGCTGGTGGGTTGCAGCACCGGACGCTGCTCACCGCGGAAGTCCTGCAAGGCAAATGTGCCATACACCCGCACCCAGGTATCCTGCGGTATCGATTCGTCCCACTGGACAGGCAGGCCGATAGCGGTCGAGTCCGCCACACAACAGCTAATGGTAAAGCGCGCCGCCAGAAACTGATCTTCCGTGAAAGTATCATCCTTATAGACAAAGCCGATGACTTCCGCTTCCTGACCATTAAACGCCGCCAGATCATCACTCGCGTTAAACACACGAATCCAGTCAAGGATGTTGCGGTCTAATGGCGCGATGGTGAAGGTGGTCGCGTTATCGGTGGAAGCCAGCGCACTGGTCGTACTGAAGCTATCGCCATTGATGGCCGCCGCGCCCAGTGGCCGTGATGGAATCAGCGTCCCCAACAGCAGTGGAATCGCGGTGATGGCGACCACGCTCCATGAAATACGATTATGCACGCTGTTGAGGCGATAAAGCGTCTGATCCGCCGTCTGTGGATCAGCGCCGCGCAGCAGGCGATAGGCATTCACGCCACCCAGCAGCGCGAACAGCACCACCGCCACATACGATAACCACGCAAAACGCACATTGATGTAATTGGTCAGATTGCCGCTGACAATGTTATAGGCAAAATACAGCGCCAGCCCCAGCAGAATTGCGGTTTTTAACCAGTCGAGTTTCACATTATCCTGAGCGGGATAGTCGGTCAGATTGTCAGTCAGTTGCATACAATAAAATCTCCAGCTAAAGGCTACAATGCAAGGTTGAGATTAATCCACACGCCGATCAGCAGCGTCATCAACATGGGCAGCAAAATCAGATACAGAACTGTGCGCGGACGGAACACACCGGCAAACATCAGCGTACTTTTAATATCGACCATCGGCCCAAACGTGAGGAAAGCCAGCAGCGATCCCGTCGTAAAGGTGCCGACAAACGCCAGCGCCAGGAAAGCATCGACTGTCGAACACACGCTGAGGACAAACGCCAGCAGTTGCATGATCAGTACAGACACCACCGGCCCGCGTCCCAGCGCCAGCAGCACTTCCTGCGAAACCAGCGTCTGCATCAAAGCGGCCAGCAGCGACCCGATCACCAGATAACGGCCCATCTCGAAGAATTCATCGGTCGCCATGTCCAGCGCACGGCGCAGCCCTGCCAGCAGAGTCGGGCGCTGCGTGTGGGCATACACTGGCCCAACATTGCCCGAACCGCCCATCACCGGCATCAGCGATTGCGGTTGCAGCACTTCCTGTGGACGCGCACCAAAGGCAAATACCAGCCCCACCGCCGTGGCGACCAGCAGAGTAATCACAAATCGTCCGATCAGAATCGGGCCAAACCCAAAGGCAATATAGGTACTCACCAGCACCACCGGATTCATGACCGGCGCGGCCAGCAAAAAGCTGACTCCCACCGACATCGGCAGACCCTTGTTGAATAAACGCCGCACCACCGGCACGACACCACACTCACACACCGGGAACAAAAAGCCCATACACGCCCCGGCGACACTGCCCAGAATCGGGTTACGCGGAGTCCAGCGGGCGATGTCGTCACTACTGACAAACGCTTCCAGCAGGCCAGACACCAACGTGCCCAGCAGCAGAAAGGGAACCGCTTCGATAAAAATGCCCAGAAAACGGGTGCTGAAAATACTGAGGATGGTTCCGGCATCTCTGCCAGTGCCCAGTATCGCCGCCAGCACCAACCCGATCAGGCTCAGGCCGATGAAGCCCAGGGCATAGCGACGTACGATGTGTACAGCTTCCGACGACATAGAGTGACTACTCCAGCTAACTTGATCGGAGAGCGTATTTTACCAGAAAGCCGGGGGCGTGTGAAAACGCTTAGCCTACGCTAAAACAAAAAGCCGCAGTCTCATGACTACGGCTTTTGTGGTTCAGGTTCAGAGTTTCCAGCTTGTTACAAAAATTATCGATCCTGATCGAGCAGGTTGTCCTGATTGATCTGGAGATAATCCGTGCTGGCGTCCATGTGACGCTCGAAGATAAGCTGACCGCCCATCTCATCAATCATGATGAGATCACCGGGACGGAAGTCGCCTTTAAGCATCTGCACACTCAGTGGATTTTCGATAAAGCGCTGGATAGCTCGCTTCAGCGGACGGGCGCCATACTGCGGGTCGTAACCCTTTTCCGCCAGCCAGCGGCGTGCCGGTTCGGTCAGGTGCAGACGAATGCCGGTTTCACCCAGACGTTCGGCCACAGATTGCATTTGCAGATCGACAATCCGCTCCACATCTTTCAGGGCCAGGGTCGCAAAGATGATGATTTCATCAATACGATTGAGGAACTCTGGCCGGAAAGTGTCGCGCATGGCCTTCTCGATCTTCTGATGATCGGCCACGGCCTGTTCATCATTGGCCTGGATAAAGCCCAGCGCACCACCGCGTTTGGCGAATTCCGTGCCCAGATTACTGGTCATGATAATCACCGTATTGCGGAAATCCACCGTCCGTCCCTGACCATCGGTCAGGCGACCATCTTCAAGGATTTGCAGCAGCGCGTTCCAGACATCCGGGTGCGCTTTTTCGATCTCGTCAAACAGGATGACGCGATACGGACGACGGCGCACGACCTCAGTCAACTGGCCGCCTTCTTCATAACCGACATATCCGGGAGGCGCACCAAACAGGCGGCTCACATTATGCTGTTCGTGATACTCGCTCATATCAATGCGGACGAGGGCTTCTTCGTCGTCAAACATGAATTCCGCCAGTGCTTTCGCCAGTTCGGTTTTACCGACACCGGAAGCACCCAGGAAAATGAAGGAACCAATCGGACGCTTGGGGTCTTTCAGGCCACTGCGCGACCGGCGGATCGCATCAGAAATGGCGGCAACCGCCGGGTCCTGGCCGATCACGCGTTCGTGCAGGGTTTCTTCCATACGCAGCAGTTTTTCGCTTTCGCTTTCCAGCATCTGGTTAATCGGGATGCCAGTCCACTGCGCGACCACGCCAGCGATATCCTCACCGTCTACCACTTCATCCAGCGTGTGTTCCTGCTGCCAGATGTAGCGCTCATGCTGATATTCTTCCTCAAGCTGGAGGCGGCGCATTTTGTATTCAGCGGCGCGTTCATATTCACGGGCGATACCGGCGGCTTCTTCGTCGGCACTCAAACGCGAAACCATGTCTTTCATTTCTTTCAACTGTGGCGGCATGGAGTACAGCGCAACCCGCAGTTTTGCGGCGGCTTCGTCCAGCAGATCAATCGCCTTGTCGGGCAGCTTGCGGTCGGTCACATAGCGTGCCGCCAGCCGTGCCGCAGCGACAATCGCCTCGTCGGAAATGGTCACTTTGTGATGCGCTTCATAACGATCACGCAGACCATAAAGCATTTCAATCGTGTCTTCAACATTCGGCTCATCCACGAAGACCGGGGCAAAACGCCGATCCAACGCGCTGTCCTTCTCGATATACTGGCGATATTCATCCAGTGTCGTCGCGCCGATGGCGTTTAATTCGCCACGGGCCAGCGCCGGTTTCATCATATTGCCCGCATCCAGCGCACCCTGCGCCGCACCGGCACCGACGACCTGATGTAACTCATCAATAAACAGGATGATGTCACCTTCGGAGCGTTGAATTTCTTCAATGGTGGCTTTCAGGCGTTCTTCAAATTCACCACGGAAGCGGCTGCCAGCCAGCATACCACTCAGGTCAAGGCTGACGACTTTCTTGCCTTGCAGAATTTCCGGCACATCACTGGCGACAATCTTCTGCGCCAGCCCTTCGACAATCGCCGTCTTGCCAACCCCCGCCTCACCGATCAAAACCGGGTTGTTCTTGGTACGGCGGCTCAAAATCTGAATCACGCGCAGGATTTCAGCATCCCGTCCGATCACCGGGTCGAGCTTGCCTTCCATCGCCATGCGGGTCAGGTCACGGCTGTATTTTTCGAGTGTGCGGTAACGCGCTTCCGATTGCGGGTCGGTCACCCGCTGACCCCCGCGCACATCTTTAATGGTGTCATACACCCGATCACGGGTGATGTTATAGTCGGTCAGCACTTTGGCGACGGCGGTATTCCGCTCATTGAGAATCGCCAGGAAAATATGCTCGGTGGAGATATATTCATCGCGCAGGCGGTTGGCTTCTTCATTCGCCAGGTCGATAATCCGCTTCACACGCGGGGTGATAAAGACCTGTCCAGCGCCCCCGCCATAAATAGCGGCTTTGGGGCTGGCCCGCAGAATTTCGTCCAGGCGGTTGCGAATAGCATTGACATCCACTGTAATTCGCTCAAGGAGCTGTGGGATTACCCCATCCGTTTGTTCCAACAGCGCCAGAAGGATGTGCTCTGTGTCAACCTGGTTGTGACCATAACGCTGTAGAATTTCGTAGGCACGTGCCGCAGCATCCTGGGCGCGCTCCGTAAAACGGTCAAAACGCATCATAAGTAGGTAGCCTCACTGGTTTTGCTGCCTCCGGCTTTTACCCCGGATACAACTCTGGTTTAGTTGAAAATTGTACAGGAGTTTTCCGCATTGCGGAAAAAAGATGATTCAGATTTCCAGCGTGAAAACTCATGCGAAGCTGGCAATCCATCTGATCCACCAGCTTAGTTTCTAAGTTTAACGCTTTCCGTATAAAAATTACATTTGCGCGGAGTAAACAAATTAGTAGATTAGTCGTGGCGGTTAATGCGCGCGCGGCGCACATCATCCTCACCTGCCGCCAGCAGGGAACGCATAATCTGAAAAACAGAGACGGACTCGCCGGTAAACAGGCGCGACCGTCCACGCAGCGCTTCTTTTAACTCGTCGATCATAACCCAGGGGTTTTCGATTTTCGGGGTCGCCATCAGGTTGACCGTAACACCACCCATCACCAGCGGCAGATAGACATAACTGAGGTCAGACTGACCCTGTCCGGCATACCAGTTGAGGACACGGTTGGCATAACTGACCTTCTCGGAAGGACTGCCCAGGTCTTCGGTCACGCGGGTTTTAATCACGCTGAAGCCCATCAGGATAGCATCGTACAACGCAGCCTCGAACAGATATTTGACGACCAGTTCGCCTTTATCCATATCTTCGATGCTCTCATCATAGGCCAGCGCCTGACACAAAGTCTGGAACCAGCGGCCTTTTTCCAGCTCAAAGTCCGGCTCCAGAATCATCCCTTCATCAATCGTATAGGTCATCAGCTTGGCAATGGCCCGCGCTTCACCGGGATGCAGCGGCATATCCCGCAGCGCGAAGTTTTCCTCGACGGCGTCCAGCAAGGCCTCGTAAATATAAAATTTGGTCAGGCTGTTGGCGACACGGTAGGCATCTTCGATTTTTGACAGCACCACTTCGCGTTCTTCCGCCATTTCCTCATGCGTCCACAGCGATTCATAACTGGGCTTCAGATTCTGGGGGATATTCGGCATCAGCTTGGGCACAATGTCAAAGTAGGTGGTCAGAATATCAGTGGATTGTCCCCAGGTATGCGCGGCAAACGCCACATCCCGCAGGGCTTGCAGCTTAAAGCTGGACACGCCCAGTATCGACGGGGGCACGCCACCATTCGGCGGACGCACGGCTTTACCGGGTTGTGGGATACGATAACGCACCGCGACGCGCACCGGAAAGCGCGTTCCGGGCTGTGTCGGTGGACGCGGCACAATCGGTGTGCGGATCACGCCGACTTCACCGGGACGCAAACCGAGTGACAGCGTTTTCTTGGGCGTATCCATCACCACCGGGTTGCCTTTTTTATCTTCTTTCGGCAGTTGCACACCGACTTTGATCTGCATATTCTGGTTGACCATATTCTGCAGAATCAGCACCAGTTCCAGCGGTTGATTGAGGTATGTCCGCTCTGGAAATACGCCCACCGCGCATTGCAGATCCATCATATTGATGCGTGTGCCGCCGGTTATGGCCCCCAGCACATCGGGGTACATAGGTTCAAATTCGATATTCTCAGGGTGTTTTTTATAGGACATAGGTTAAATCTCAAAACCAAACTGTTTAGCAGTACGATTAATCACCTGTTTTGTCAGTTCCAGAAGCGGCTCATCCTCGTCGGTCAGGTCACCATCACGCACCATCAATGCTTCTGTGGCATCACGCAGGGTTTGCAGCAGTTCTTCCTCTTCCATCGGCACCTGTTCATAAACCAGCAGGCCAGCCAACACCAGCGGCATATAAGTGTGCGCAAAATCCATGCCGGATTTACCCTCGATGCGCTGCATCAGTTCACCGGTGTATTGTGCAATCTCAATCGGTGTACCCAGGTCTTCCCCTGTGGACTTTTTAATCAGATTGAACGCGTAGGGGATAGTATCCAGCAGCAACTGCGGATAAAGCAGTTTGCTGACCACCTGCGCCGGAGCGCGAATCAGTTCTTCACTGCGGGCGACTTCGCGCAGTAAACCCTCGAACCACAGCGGCAAATCCGGGATATTTTCGCTGAGTCCATCGGCCCGTTTTTCCAGCGTGCGCGTCACATCAAACATCGGGTCAACCAGCGAATTGACCGTACGCTCTTTTGGCGCGGCCATCTCCAGCACAAACGTCAGAAGTTTGGCGATCATCACCGCTTCACCCGGT
This sequence comes from Aggregatilineales bacterium, assembly GCA_038258185.1. Lineage (GTDB taxonomy): Bacteria > Chloroflexota > Anaerolineae > Aggregatilineales > Phototrophicaceae > JAIOHN01. The sequence continues at coordinate 24,353 of JBBSQD010000058.1, forward strand.
TGCAGTGGATAACCGGCGGCGGCAAAATGCATGTTCGTGGTTTGCAGCAGCGGGGCAAAGACATGCTCACGTTTGAGCTTGGGCAGGGCCTGCTGCACAATTTTTTCGCCGAAATGATCCAGCAGTAGCGTCTGATCTTTGTGATCGCTCATCGACCACAGGTTGACCCAACCCGGTTGCAGCGCGGCAATCTGCCCCAGCCGACCCGGCATGACACTAAATGAGGCTTCCAGCACATCACTCAGACCAAAGCGCTTGTCAGTCGCAAAATTCAGCTTTTTCAGTTCTTCAATCTGCTCGATAGCTTCGGGGCGCAGATTAGCCAGCACGATCTTGCCGCCACCTTCAGGCAGACGGACACGATTCGGTTTGCCCAGCGATTTGACTTTCACTTCCATGCTGATGCGGTAATCATTATCGACAGCGGTATCCGCCTGTGAGTTCACCGGCAGCTTGATATAACCCATTTCGGCAGGGCGCAGGCCAATAACCAGCCGGTTTTTGCCGGTGGTAAATTTCCCTTTTTGCTTCCTGGCATCGCGCTCCGGCACTTCCATCACCACCCCGACATCGACATTCACATCCGAGGCGTTCTGAACCAGCAGCACGGCTTCAAACGGACGGCCAGCCCGCACCACACGCGGACGCATGGCGAGGGCCACCTGAACCACATTGACGTTATGGCGTTTGCCAGCCGTGATGTAACCAAGAATATCGGGATAGTTGGGGGTATCGCTCATGCAATAAACCTTTAATAGTTGCTTAGAGGCTGTTAGGTACTTTCCCCCTCACCCTAAATCCCTCTCCCACAAGGGGCGAGGGACTTGAAAATTCTTGCTCCCCTCTCCCCAGTGAGCGCAGCGAACGATCGTGGGAGAGGGGTCGGGGGTGAGGGGTGGATAAATAGGTTCTGACTCATTCTCAAAATTCATAACACGTTCTTAAGCTTCAGGCTATACGTATTTTCTTAAAAATCAGAGAGAGGGCCTGAAGGCAGGAAACGCTTTAAATTCGTTATCTCTCACATTATAGTATAGTTTGTTTTGCACGTGTATCTGACGGCGTTTTCTGATTATACGTGAGATTGCTGCCATTTAGCCCAATACAACGAGAGTCGAACGAATGCCATACACAACTCATACCGACTTACTACCTGTCAATCCACAACAGCCACAGCCGCATGTGATTCGGCGCGCGGCGGACTGTTTGCTGGCTGGCAGATTAGTCGCCTTCCCGACAGAAACGGTGTATGGTCTGGGGGCAAATGCGCTCGATGCCGCGGCGGTACAGCGCATTTACAGCGCCAAAGGCCGTCCAGCCCATAATCCGCTGATCGCGCACATTAGCAGTCTTGAGCAGTTACAGCAGGTCGCGCGGGATGTGCCGCAAATGGCCTTTACGCTGGCTGAAATATTCTGGCCGGGACCGCTGACACTGGTGCTCAAACGCCAGGCAGGTGTGCCAGCCGAAATCTCCGCCGGACGCGATACCATCGCCGTGCGGATGCCTGCACACCCCGTCGCCGAGGCGTTGATCGCGGCTGCAGGAGTGCCCATAGTCGCCCCCAGCGCTAACCGCTTTACACGCCCCAGCGCCACTACTGCCCAGCATGTGCTGGAAGATTTAGACGGTCATGTGGATATTATTTTAGACGGTGGCGCGACTCCCATCGGCGTAGAATCCACTGTGCTTGATCTGACCGTTGAGCCGCCGATGCTACTGCGTCCCGGCGGCATTACACTGGAAGCCTTACAGGCCGTTCTGCCTGATGTTCAAGTCCATGAACAAGTGACCGACGATGATGAAGCCCACGCCTCA
>JBBSQD010000059.1:0-25915 GCA_038258185.1 Aggregatilineales bacterium
AGCCCATCCGCCTTGACCACCAGCGGACGATTGGCCTGCCGTACATAATCGACCGCTGCTTCATAGTCGTTAAACGTGGCATAGGCCGCCGTTGGGATATGGTGCCGCTGCATGAAATCCTTGGCGAATGCTTTGGAGGCTTCCAACTGCGCCGCGGCTTTAGTCGGGCCAAATATTCGCAGACCGGCCTGCTGGAAAGCATCCACAATGCCTGCGGCCAACGGTACTTCCGGGCCGACAACCGTCAGCCCGATTTTGCGCTCAAGACTAAAGTTTAGCAGTGCCTGAATATCCGTGTCCCGAATCGGTACATTGGTGGCGATCATACCGGTGCCTGCGTTGCCAGGGGCGACAAAAATCTGATTGACCCGTGCTGACTGACTTAACGCCCATACCAGCGTATGTTCACGTCCCCCGCCGCCAACCACCAGCACATCTATTTGATCTACGAACCCCACACACCCTCCATCAGCTTCTTGTCACGGTCTTCACTAAACAGCCATTCCGGGATCATTACCGGGTACTGGCCGGAAAAGCAGGCAGTACAATGGCCGTGTTGCTCACCTTTGATGCCTGCCTGAACGGATTCAATCATACCCGGCAGGCTGAGATAATCCAGCGAATCCGCCCCGATCTGCTGGCGAATGCTCTCAATATCCAGCCGATGCGCGATCAATTGTTTATAAGTCGCCATATCCACACCCATAAAACAGGGATGCCGTACTGGCGGGGATGAGACACGCACATGGACTTCGGTCGCGCCACCCTCACGCATCAGCTGGACAAGTGGCCCGGATGTGTTACCGCGTACAATCGAGTCATCAATGAGGACGACGCGTTTGCCTTCCAGATTGCACGGCAGCGGATTGAATTTCAGGCGCACGCCATCGCGCCGCAACTGATCATCCGGCTGGATAAACGTCCGTCCGATATAACGATTTTTGGTCAGGCCCTCGGTATACGGCAGGCCGATTTCCTGGCTGTAACCGATGGCTGCGGGTACCGACGAGTCCGGCACCGGCACAACAATATCGGCATCTGCCGGGGCTTCCTGGGCCAGTTTGTGCCCCATGCGCTGACGGACACTGTGAATAACCTGACCCTCTAAAATTGAGTCGGGTCGGGCGAAATAGACATATTCAAACACACACAATGCGCGGCGTTCTGGTTCACGACCAGTGATGGAACTCACGCCGCTGCCATCAATGCGTACGATTTCACCCGGCTCCAGCTCACGCACGTATTCTGCGCCAATCGTCATCAAGGCGCATGACTCGGACGCAACCGCGTAACCACCATCACCCAATGAACCCAGGCATAATGGGCGCAAACCATAAGGATCACGCACCGCGTAAATAGCATCGCGTGTGAGGATGGTCAGCGAGTAGGCACCATCCGCCAACTGCATAAAGGCTTTGATGCGCGTTTGCCAGATGTCAAGATTATCGCCATCGAGATCAATATAATCGCCATCCAGCCAGACATCGGCTGGCGCGGAAAGCATCTGCGTGATCACTTCGCTATCGGTGGTGGATGATAAACCGACCCCGCGCCGCAGCAGCATGTGCCGCAGTTGCAGCGCATTGGTCAGGTTGCCATTGTGAGCCACACCTAATGGCCCGGACACGGATTCGATCAGATAGGGGGAGGCGTTGCGCACATGCGAAGAACCCGTAGTCGAGTAACGGTTGTGGCCGATGGCGCTGTGGCCCTTCAACGGTGCCAGATTGCTTTCGTTAAAGACCTGCGAAACCAGACCCATGTCTTTATGAATATAGGCGGAGCGGCCATCACAGGTCGCAATTCCAGCGCTTTCCTGCCCGCGATGTTGCAGCGCGTACAGGGCGAAAAATGTCAGACGGGCTACATCGCGTCCCGGTGCATACACGCCGAAAACGCCACACTCGTCATGCGGCTTATCATCGAGATGCAGCGGAATATCGTCGGTAGAGATGTCGTTTGGTCGGATCATGCTACTCGTTTCACTTCATGGGTGCGGGCAAACGCACCTTAACTGGCTGGGTGTGTGGTCAGGTTGCGGATAATACGGTCAGCTATGGGTTGATCCCCCGGTACAAAGGTCTGTCTAGTCAGGCGTTCGTAAGCAGCAATATAACGCTCTGCCACCTCGGCGATAAATTCGGCTGGCATCGGCGGGATGGCACCTTCACCGCGATACCCCTGCTTGACAAACCACAGGCGCAGAAATTCCTTATCGAAATTTTCCGGCTCTCCAGCCGCATACGATTCCTGTGTCCAGTAACGGCTTGAATCCGGCGTATGAATCTCATCAATAATGACCAGTTTATCACCGACCAGCCCGAATTCGTATTTAGTATCGACCAGAATCAGCCCCGCTTGCCGCGCCACCTGCTGACCGCGGGTGAAAATGGCAATTGCCGCCTGCTCGACCTGTTCCCATAGATCGGGCGCGACTAAGCCGCGCTCAAGAATTTCGGTACGGGTCAGGCGCTCGTCATGGCCGCCATCCGTGGCCTTGGTCGTCGGCGTGATAATCGGTTCTGGCAGCGCATCGTTTTTCTGCAAACCATCTGGTAACGGTATGCCATACGGCTGACGATCACCCTGGTCATACAGTGTCCATAAAGCCGTGCTGGTCACGCCGGTGATATAACCGCGCACAATCACCTCAACGGGCAGTGGTTGTGCATCGTGGGCAAGAGTCACGTTTGGATCGGGCAGGCTGATAACATGATTGGCGACGATGTCCTGCGTTTGGGCAAACCACCAGCTGCTGAGTTGATTCAGCACCTGACCTTTGTAGGGAATGGCTCCCAGCACGCGGTCAAAGGCCGAGACGCGATCCGTGGTAATCAGCAAGCGCTGGTTGTCACGCTGGTAAGTATCGCGCACCTTGCCGCTGATCTTTTCGCCCCAGCCCGGCACATCGACAGTCTGTAACGGCTGTGCAGACACGAGTTCTGTTCGCGACAGCATCCCTTAAACCCCCACCTGAAGTATTTCGCGAATCTGGCTGGCAAGCTGACGGGCGCGCTGGGGGGCATCACCGACATACGAATCCGCTTCCAGCAGTTCGACTACCTGCTCCACCGGCATCAGTTTGGTGATGCGTTTATCGCTGCACAGCGATTCGATCAGCGGGTTGGGTTGGCCTTCACGCAGACGATCCCATGCGAACAGACTGTGTTCGCGGATGACTTCGTGCAGTTCCTGACGGTCACCACCGTTACGAACACCCTCCATCAACAGCCGCTCGGTGGCGGCGAAGGTGCCGTAAATCGACACATTACGCCGGATCGCAAAGTCATCAATGCGCAGACCTTTGAGAATGCGCTCGGCACGCAGCAGAATTTCTTCACTCGCCAGAAAGGCTTCCGGCAAAATCACACGCCGGTTGGCGGAGTCGTCCAGTGTGCGTTCCAGTAAATTATGCGCGCCGTTATCCCAGGCGACGCCCGGCAAACTCGACAGATAACGTGCGAGGCTGTCGATGTTCTCGGCATTAATCGGGTTGCGCTTGAATGGCATGGCCGACGAACCGACCTGTGACCGACCAAACGGCTCTGCCCATTCACCAAACGGCGGCGACTGTAACAGGCGCAAATCAAAGGCCAGCTTATACAGAGTCATACCCACGCCGGCTAATCCGCTGAGAATGGCCCAGTCCTGCCGCCGCGTATACGTCTGCGTGGCGATCAGAAAGGGTTCAATCCCCAGCTTGCGCATGATGCTGGCTTCCATGTCTGCTGGAGTGAGGTTGGTGCCGGTCAGCAGTTGCTTATACGAGGCGGAGGTTCCCACCGCGCCCTTAAAGCCCTTGCCGCGCAGATCACGTTTAAGCGTGGTCAGGGCGGTATAGTCGGCCAGTAAATCCTGTGCATACATCGCTAGTCGATAACCGACGGTGGTCGGCTCTGCCGGTTGGATGTGGGTGAAGGCCATGCATACCCGTTCTGACTCCTCATCGACCATACTCGCCAGCACCAGCAGCAGATCATGCAGGCGGTCAATAATCAGATTTAACGCTTCGCGCAGGCGCAGTGCATCGGCATTATCTTCGATATCCATGCTGGTCGCGCCCAGATGAATAATGCCGCCACCAACAGTACACTGCTCGGCATACGTTTTGACTTCTGACATCAGATCGTGCTTAATCTCGTCTTCAATCTCATGAGCTCGGTCAATGTCAATCTCATGCTGGTGGGTCTGCAAATCAGCCACTTGCTCGGCGCTGACTAATCCGGCCTGCTGCTGCGCTTCCGCCAGCGCCACCCAGATCTGCCGCCAGGTACGCCGCTTATTGACTTCCGACCAGATATGCCGCATATCATCGCTGCCATAGCGCCACGTAAACGGGCTCAGAAACGTATCATGCGTGTAGTGCGTTGTGCTTTCAGTTTTATGCTCGATAACCACTGTGTTCGCTAACCTCAATATTTTTCATGTTTGAAACCGACCGCCCATATCTGAAGGGTGGGCGGTCGGCGGTTTTATGCGTATTTAATACCGTTCTGGAACAAACGCAGACCCGTCAGGCCACGTTCACCGCGATGATAACGTGGGTGCTGCCACGGGAAAATATGATTTTCCGGGTGGGGCATCAGGCCAAAGACATTGCCCTCACGGTTGGACAGTGCGGCAATGTTCAGGTCAGAGCCATTGGGGTTCACAGGATAACCTGCCGCCTGACTGTTCGCATCGACATAGGTTAATGCGGCTAATCCATTTTCCCACAACATATCCTGCGCGGCAGCGTCCCGCGCGATAACACGCCCTTCGCCATGCGCAATCGGGCAATAAATCGGCTCATCCAAACCCTGCGTAAACAGCGATGGGCTGTTGGGATTGGGCTGCAAATAGACCCAGCGACATTCAAACTGCGCCTTCTCATTGCGTGAGAGTGTGACTAATCTCCCTTCGCCCTTGGTGGGAGAGGCATTGGGTGTGAGGGGCTCACCCGGCAATAATCCCGCCTTGACCAGTGCCTGAAAACCGTTGCAGATGCCGATCACAGGCCGCCCCTGCTGGATAAATTCTGACACATCCCAATGTAAACGGTGACGCAGATCCAGCGCCCATACGGCACCTGCGCCCAGATCATCACCATAGGAGAAGCCCCCCGGCACGACCAGCATATGATAATCCGACAAAATGCGCTCACCACTCAGCAGTTGATTGACATGCACAATTTCCGGCTGACCGCCCGCCAGTTCGCAGGCCAGTGCCGCGTCATGGTCGCGGTTGGTGCCAGTCGCATGCAAAATCAGCACTTTAGGTGCTTGCGTGTGGGTAGCTGGTGCGCGGTTAAAACTCGAAGTAATCGCCGGTTGTGAGGGTAACGCGGTGATAGTCGGCGTTTCTGTCACACCGCGCCATGCCTGTTCTAGCTCAGTGATGGGAATGCCCGCAAGATTCTCGTCTGTATGTTCCAGAAGACGCAACACTTTATCTTCAAGCACCATACCCACCAGTTTGCAACTGGTATCATCAAATAATGCCTGAAACAGATGGCGATTTTCTGGCGTGACTCCAACCAGGAAACGTCCCGTAGACTCCGAGAAGAACGCGTCTTTTTCACCACTAAACAGGCTTAAGACTAGCTTTGCGCCTAGTCCGCCAGCGATGCACATCTCCGCCAGTGCCACTGCCAGTCCACCTTCGCTCACATCATGGCAGGCTTCCACCAGACCGGCCTGAATGGCTTTATGTAAGGCACGATAGGTATTGAGCGCGTCGGCATTGGGTTGCGGAACCGTGCCGCCTTCAATGCCATGCAGCAGGTTATAGTGACTGCCACCCATCTCATCGCGGGTTTCGCCGATTATATACAGCATATGTCCCGGCGCTTTCAAATCCATTGTGACAGTTTTTGTCACATCCGGCACAATGCCCACGGCTGAAATCACCAGCGTGCCGGGGATAGGATGACGTTCACCGTCTGCCCCCATATATTCATTATTGAGGCTGTCCTTGCCACTGACAAACGGCGTGCCATAGGCCATCGCTGCATCGTGACAGCCTTGCGCCGCCCGTACCATCGCACCGAGTCTGTCCGGCAGGCTGGTATTGCCCCAGCAGAAATTATCGAGAATCGCGATCTGATCGGGATCTGTGCCCACCGCCACCAGATTACGGATGGACTCATCAATCGCCGCCCATGCCATCGCATACGGGTCAAGTGCGCCATACTGCGGACAGAAGCCGTTGGAGAGCGCGACTGCTTTTGTCCCCTCACCCCCTGCCCCCTCTCCCACAAGGGGCGAGGGGGTAAAGGCTGCCAGGATTCTGCTTAAAGTATCAGAAATATTTTGCTCAACATCCTGAGATGTAACGCGGACAAAACGAATCCCCAGTGATTCTAGAATTTGCTGCCGCAGTTGATCATCCTCTTGCTGGTTCTGATGGATTTCACCATCCACCTCAACAGCAAGTCGCTCCTCGGCACAATAGAAATCCAACACGAAAGCTCCAACGGGTTGCTGACGGCGAAACTTGCGTCCCTTTAACTGACGATTACGTAATGCTTCCCACAGAATCTTTTCGCTTGTCGTTGCTTCACGTCGTAAGCGACGTGCGACCTCACGCATTTTTTGCTCAAGTTCCGGGGGAACATATAAGCTGTCTCTTCCCCCCCTCTCCCCACCTGTGGGAGAGGGGTTGGGGGTGAGGGGGGATTCAGCTTCTGCTTTCACTGCTCCGTTTTGAAGTCCCTCTCCCTTTATGGGAGAGGGATTTAGGGTGAGGGTCTTTAGCGTCACATTCGGCACGATCACCGTCGCATCACTTGGCCCCTGATTATGCAGGCCGGTCAACGGTTTGATGGCTGTGCCACCCTGAACCTCATGATCGTAGCGCCGGATGACATCCTCTTTACTGCGAATGTTGGGATGTGCCAGCAGTTTCAGCAGCGTGTCGGTTACATCAGGCGAGTCTTTGCTGACTACGGGTTCTGAGGGTGCAATTGGCGCAGCCCATTCGGCCTGTAAATGCCAGCGCGGCAGGCCATCATGCAAAAAGTGCATGGACAGATCGCCGACTAATTGATCGCCATAATACAACTCAAGGTGACCTGTTGGCTTGAACGTGCCGATTGCGACAGCTTCAATATCCTGACCATCGCAGATCGCTTTCACGCGTTCCCAGTTTTCGGGCGGAACTGCCAGCACCATGCGTTCCTGGGCTTCACTCAGCCAGATTTCCCACGGACGCAGCCCCGGATATTTAAGCGGGATGTCCTGCAATTGAATATGTGCGCCGATCTTTTCACCCATTTCGCCAATCGCAGATGACAGGCCGCCTGCACCACAGTCGGTGATGGCGGTATATAACCCCTCATCACGCGCCAGCAGAATGGCTTCCATCGCCTGTTTTTCGTGGATGGGATGGCCGATCTGTACGGCACCGCCGGAGACTGTGCTGGTGTCCTGATTAATCTCCATGCTGGAGAAAGTCGCGCCGCGAATGCCATCGCGCCCGGTTCTTCCGCCGATAACGACAATAAAGTCGCCGGATTCGGCCTGCGTCCGGTGAGAACCACGCGGCAGAATCCCCAGGCACCCGCAGAAGACCAGCGGATTGGAGGTATAGCCTTTGTGATAATGAATCGCGCCGTTGACAGTGGGGATGCCCATTTTATTGCCATAGTCTTCAATCCCGCTGACCACACCATCAGCAATGCGGCGTGGATGCAGCACCCCCGGCTGAAGTTCACTGTCGGGCAAATCAGGCGGGCCGAAGAACAAAATATCGGTATTGGCTATCGGGCGGGCGCTGACGCCGATCACATCCCGGATGACCCCACCAACGCCGGTATTCGCCCCGCCAAATGGTTCAATGGCTGATGGCCGGTTATGTGTCTCGACCTTGAAGGCAATATCATACTGGTCATCAAACGCGATAATCCCGGCATTATCCACAAACGCCGAATGTACCCACGGTTTATTGATTTTATCGGTTGCAGCGCGTAAGTAGGTGTTGAGGATACCATCGATTGTTTCTTCGCCATCCGGCCCTGTGTAATCAATCCGCGCCTTAAAGGTCTTGTGGACGCAGTGCTCACTCCAGGTCTGCGCCAGCATTTCCAGTTCGACATCGCTGGGATCACGCTCGATTTCTTCAAAGTAGTCGCGGATTGCCCGCATTTCGCGGATGTTCAGCGATAAGCGTCGTTCCTGGCTGACCGCGATTAACGCATCGTCATCCAACCGCTGAATGTTAATAATTTCGACGGTGTCATCACTTTGCTGATAGGCGAAAAAGGGTGCGCTGATCGGTTCATCAATGCTGTAGCGCTGAATCACTGCGTTAGCACACACCTCACTAGCCAGGCGTTTAAGTTCAGCCTCACTCAGATCACCCCACAGCAGATAACGCTGACCGGTTGCGACCTGCTCGACACCGATAATCGCCAGCAGGTGTGCCGCCCGCAACAGATTTTCGGCAGCAGGGTCCGTCACACCCGGTAGCAGCGTCACGTCAATGCTGTGGGCATCTGCTGGAAGCTGGCTGTCCTGTTCACTAAACAGGCTGTAGTCTTCGGTTACCGGGTCAGCCAGCAATTCTGAAGCTAATCTGTGGGCTTCAGCCTCGGTGAATTGTCCCTTTAAGAAAAAGAGCCGCACAAGGCGGCAGTCAGTGATGCTGTGGATACCTAACTGACGAGCCGTTTCAATCAGTCCGGTCGTCGTTTCGATTCCTGTTTTATAGACTATTTCAATACGAAAAAGGGTGGTCGTTGCTTGCAAGTGGGAAAATCCTTTGCTAGGTTGACTGGCATCGGAGGGAGCGTTTAAAAGTGTATTCAGCAGTCAGCTCATTATAAGCCATCCATCCTCACCATTCCATAGGTAAAGCAAACAATGACTCCTCGTAGAAAGAGCTAACATCGTGGGCAAAAAACTGAGCAAGCGTAGCCCACCCGCCCATTTATTTGCAGAGGTTACTGTACAGTGAAGTTTTAATAACTTTAAACAGGAGGGCAATAATGATACGACGACTGTTATTCGCGTTTGTCTTTTTACTATTGGCTTTGCCGTTAAGCGTACTGGCTCAACCTGATTCCAACGCACCATGTGCGGATATACCGCTGACACCACGTTTATACGGAGGGATGCAGGCAAGGGTGATCAGCAGCCAGCCGCTGATGGTCTACCGCGAATTTGATACCAGTTCGCCGGTTGTGGGGCAGGTCGAACCGGGAACCATCATTCCCATTAACACCGCGCCGCACTGCGAAAATGGCATCGCCTGGTGGCAGTCCAATTTTCGCCCGTCAACCAGCCCCGATGACACGCCTTTTGGCTGGATAGCAGAATCGGTAAACGGTGAATATGTGCTGGAGCCGTATCTCCAACCAGTGACCATTTCTGGCAGCCGGTTGCCGATTACTGTGGATAATGTTCGGGATCTGCAACAGGTTGCGCGAGTAGATTATGGGATGGTCAAGGATATTACTTGGTCGTCCGCTGCGGATCGTGTGGCGATCAGCACAGTTGGCGCGATCTGGGTGCATGATTTTGTGGGCGGTGCCGTTTTCCCGATTGCACCCAATGAACTGAACACCAATCTTACCTCTGACATGCGCTTTAGTGCCGATGGGACACAACTTGCCACCGTGGGTTCTGACACCCAGAACGAAGGTGCTCAACCGCTGCTGAATATCTGGTCGCTGATTAATGGCGAAAAACTGCTCGACCTTAAACCCGTTCAGGAGAATTTTGGTTATCTGGCGGCGGTCAGCCCTGATTTCAGTGTGGCGGCCAGTGCAACCTGGGATGGCAAAATCACGCTGCTGGATTTGCCATCTGGCACGGCACGCACAACGCTGGAAGGGCATGATATGGTCGGCATGCTGTCATTCAGCCGTGACGGTCAGACACTTGTTTCACTGGGTGGCGGTGGCATGATGGTCACGGATACCACTTTGCGCATCTGGGATGTAACCACAGGGACGGAGCGTGCCATGCTTGATTTGGGTACGAACACGTTTAATCTTGCGTTCAGCCCGGATAACATCCATGTGGCTACAGTGATACCCGTAGCTCACCCGGATAACACTGTCGAGGGAGAAGTGTTGCTGATCAATATGATGACCGGCAATATTGATGTCCGTGTGACTGTGTCCAACGGATTTGGTAACGCCTCATTTAATGCCGATGGCAGTTTGCTGGCTGTTGCCAGTTCTATCTATGATGAGCGTATCGGTGGTTGGGCAGGCGGTGTGACATTCCTGGATGCGAACACAGGTGAACCTGTCACCGATCTACCGTTAGGTGTGGAAATGCGCCGTGTGAGCTTCAGCGAAGATGGAACGATACTGGCCGTTGTTTATGCTGATCCGGGCTTCTGGGGGCCAGACCGTGTAACCTTCTGGACTACCCCTTAAAGCCGCAGTAATTATGAGGGTTAGAGCACAGACTTTAATCCTCGTAATTAATAAAAGAATGAAAGCAATCGCTACGAATTGGTACTTGAAAATTTAGCCCACACAAACTATTATTTACGATGTGTGTAAAGGGGAAATAGTCCCCAATTTGCTAAGTTCCACAAACATCAAAGCTTTCTGAAACAACTGCTGTAGGATTGCTTCGGGTTGGTGTTACAAGGCTATATCCATTTACAAGGAGTTGTTTCAAATGTCTGGACGTACAAAAGGCACCGTGAAGTGGTTTAACAGCGAAAAAGGTTATGGTTTCATCACCCCTGAGGATGGCCCTGACGTTTTCGTCCATTACTCCGAAATCAAGGGTAGTGGTTATCGTTCCCTCAACGAAGGTGATAAGGTTGAATTCGAAATCACCGACGGGAAAAAAGGCAAGCAGGCCAGCTCGGTCATCGTTATCTAATCCGATTTCATTTATTTAAACAATCAAAACCGCTTCCAATTTTGGAAGCGGTTTTTTATTTGCTTCGGGCCGGCCTAGCGGACGTAACCGTTGGTCACGCCACCATCGACGGTGATAATGCCGCCTGTGGTTTTCGCACTGCGGGCTGACCCCAGGAATGCGATAGACTCCGCGATGTCTTCGGGGAAAATTTCCGTGCGCAGGACATTGCGCTTGGCATAAAAATCCCCTAATTCATCCACGCTGATTCCATACTGCTTGGCACGGGCTTCTTTCCACTCGCTGTCCCAGATGCTGCTGCCCTGGATCACCGCATCCGGCAGCACGGAGTTGACACGAATGCCATACTGACCGCCTTCTTCTGCGAGGCAGCGTGCCATGTGGATTTCCGCGGCTTTGGCGGTGCTGTAAGCGGCTGCGCCTTTACCAGCAGCAATACTGTTCTTGCTGCCGATAAAGACCATGCTGCCGCCGATGCCCTGTTCCTTCATGATCTTGAAGGCTTCACGCGCCATCAGGAAGTAACCGGTCACCAGAATGTCGATATTACGCTGGAACATCGCCAGTGTCGTATCTTCGATAGCGGCACCCCCGGCAATACCGGCATTATTCACCAGTAAATCCAGACCACCATATTTCATCACCGTCTGGCGCATCACATTCTGAACAGCTTCCTCGCTGGTGACATTGGTGTGGACGAACATCGCTCGGCCTTTGCCAAAACGCTTCTGAATATCGCTGACGACTTCTTCACCGCCTTCTGTATTGATGTCCGCAATCACGACATGCGCACCGTCCTGCACCAGACGATAAGCAGTTGCTTTGCCGATTCCGCTGGCAGCCCCGGTAATAATCACCACTTTACCGGCAAAATCGCGATCTGGCGGTGCTAATCTGAGCTTGTACAGCTCCAGCGGCCAGTATTCAATGTCATACGCTTCTTTGGGTGTCAGGCTGACAAAACCACCCAGCGCTTCACTATCGCCAATGACGGCAATGGCGCGGTGATAAAGCTGGCGGCTGACATCGGCGTTGGTGATGTCTTTGCCGGTGTTGACCATGCCCAGACCGGGGATCAGAATCACACGCGGTGCGGCATCACGCAGTTCGTCACCTTCTTCTTTGTTTTCTTCAAAATAGCCGACATAATTTTCTTCATAAGTGGCGACACCCGCCCGGATTTTTTCTTTAAGTGTGTCCACGCCCTGGCTGATATCCCAATCGATATACAGCGGCTGACGTTTGACATGCACCAGATGATCGGGGCAGGCCGCGCCGATCTGGCTGGCTTCGGGTGTATTCGCGCTGCCGACCATATCCAGCACATCAGGACTGTCGTCATACTGGAGAATGGCGGTTTTGCGGCTGGATACCGCACCACGAATCACCGGCAGGACTTCCGCCATAATGGCATGACGTTCCGCTTCGGCAACCGGCGCGACTTTCAGATCACCATAGACGCGCTTGCCTTTTTTCTTGTCCGCGATGTAATCTTCCGCTTCCTGGATAATGCGCAGGGTGGTTTCATACGTGGCTTTGCTTTCCGCGCCCCACGTCACCAGACCATGCTTGCCCATCGCCACACATTCGATATTCGGGTTTTCGCGGACTTTGCCGCCAATCCATTGACTCAGTTTAAAGCCGGGACGGATGTACGGCACATAGGCCATACGGTCACCCCACACTTTTCGGGCTTCGGCTTCGGCATCGGGCACACACATCAGGCTGATGACCACGTCAGGATGGGTATGGTCAACATGCTTATGCGGCACAAACGCGTGCAGCAGCGTTTCGATACTCTGCCGGGGTCGGCCTTGCTCGAACCAGGTGCGTTCAAGATAAGCGACCATTTCTTCATCAGTCATGGCTTCGCGCTCAAACAGCGGTTCGATCTCATCCATACGCAGCAGCGCGAATCCTTTTTCTTTAATCGTCGCCACGTCGGAGCCAGAGGCTTTCACCGCCAGCACTTCGACTTCGCGCCCCACATGATCAACCATTATCAGCTTGGCACTGGTGTTGCCGCCGTAGACATTGACCACTGTCCGATCCTGCCCCAGGATGTTGCTGCGGTAAACCAACCCGTCCAGATCGGGTAATTTTGCAGCATCGACATCATTCCAAAGATTTTGTGGCATGATAATTTCCTTTATTTGTGCATTTCATTTGGTTTCGTTTACTTACGGTAAATTATAACTCACTTCCGATATTAGACAACAGCACGCTCTTAAAGCTGGGCGAAAACGACAAAATCAGGCGCATAAAGCATAATTTATGACTTTGCCCAGATTTCGCGCAGTTTATGCGCGGCCATCTTCGGACGCCGATCGCGCGTGAACACGCCTTTGTAGTTCATCGCATTGGTGCGGATGACGCCCTGAGAGGTCTTGAAGTCGCACATATTCCACACATGCTGTCCCACAACATACGGGCGTTCATCAATCATCGCAATCGTGCGTTCCAGCATTTCGACCTGATATTCCTCACTGAACATCTCCGGCGGCTGGGCATGATGGCCGGGTATGGTATCTGCGCCGAATTCTGACAGGATAATCGGCTTGCCGTATTTCTGGTGATAGTGGTCAATTTCTTCAGCCAGTTTGGGAATTGCCTCGTCTAATTGCCCTGACTGGATGTACCAGCCGTTATAACGATTGAGACAGACGACATCGACAAAATCAAACGACTTTTCCTCGTCAATGCCTATGCGGTTCACCAGTGTTACCGGACGCGTATCATCCAGCGAACGGGTCAGTTCGGTCAGATTGCGGAAAAAGCCTTCCGCCTCATCATGATTGGAATCCGGCTCATTGGCGATGCTCCACATAATCACGCTGGGGTGATTCTTATCGCGGGCGATCAACTCGCGCAGATACTGCTGGCACAGTTCCAATCTGCGTGGGGTGCCTTCGTCGCCGAAGTACAGACCCACCGATGCAATTTCATCAATCACCAGAAATCCAAGCTGGTCGGCAAGCTGCATCATCTGCTCGGAATAGGGGTAATGGCTGGTGCGGAAGGAATTCGCGCCGATCCAGTGCATCAGCTCGTAATCCTTGACAATCACTGCTGGTACCAGCCCACGCCCCATGATCGGGAAATCCTCATGTCGGCCAAAACCGGTGAGCTTAACCGGCTGTCCATTCAGCAGCAGACGATCTCCCTGTACTTCAATCGTGCGGATGCCGATTTGCAGGCTGTAAAAATCATAGATTTGCCCATCTTGGAGCAGCGCGACTTCCAGTGTGTATAAATTTGGCGCACCCGGCCCCCATAACGCCGCTTGCGGAACGCGGATTTGTGCTTCTGCGCCACCGTCAAGACTGATATCCGCGCCATGACCGCGTAACGAATAGCGCACCGCAGCGTTACTCAGGCTGTAGTCCGTATTGATAGTGAGAATCCCCATGTCACCGTCGAGGGTGGTCGTCACGGTGATGTTATTCAGGCCGCCTTTGGGTTTGGCGTAAATAATTACTGGCCGCTGGATGCCGCAGTAGGGGTAAAAGTCAAACGCTGCTGCCGGATAATTACGCAGAAAACCACCAAAAGTACTGCGTCCCGGCGGGATATTCCCCGGCGGCACATGATCGAACGCCAGTTGACCATCCACGCGCACCACCAGCAGATTCTCACCGGCCTGCACATAATCATTAATGGTAAAACCAAAGGGGAGATGGCCGCCTTCATGCTGACCGACTTTCTTGCCATTCAGCCACACGTCCGCCAGATAATTGACCGAATTAAAGCGCAGATGAATTTCGTGATTGTCCCAGCCCCAGGGAAGGGTGAAGCGCATCTGATACCATGCCGGGCCGAGGTGATCACGCTCATCGGCAAACTGCTCATTCCAGCTTGCCGGGACAGCAATCGGCCTGCTTTCATCAAAGCCGCTGCTCAGGTCTTCATCTTCGCTTTGGGCAAAGCGAAAATCCCAGATGCCCGAGAGATCGAGCATCTGCCTATAAGTATTGGATTGTGGATAAAGCATTCTATTTTTCCTTAAATCTAATAATTAACGGATGGTCAAGCTGACCTCAGCGGTTTCCAGGCGCGGCGTAGTGGCGCGAATGGTGACGGCTCCGGCCTCATGTCCCGCTTTGACATATAATGCCGCCTGACCCCCCATAATCGCAAATGGATTTTCGCCGATCAGTTCGGCAGGGCCTTCAATCTCGAAGGAAACAACCTGATTGGTGTAGGGCAGGCGGTTACCAAATTTATCGACAATCTTAAACACAAGCCGCGTCATATCCGCGCCATCGGCATCCAGTGTGTCATCGTCAGCCGCCAGATACAGACTGGCAGGCATGCCATCCCCCGCGATCTGCTGCTCAATGACAGCTTCCCCACCCATATAACCCACCAGACGCAAATCCTCAAATTTGTGCTGTCCCCATAGCAATTGCAAACCCTTGATCGAAAAGGGCGGATGTTCCAGATGCGGGAATTGTTCGCGGTCGGGCTGATAACGATCCACCAGCGTATCGCCTGTGAACATTTCGATCTCATCGCAATTGCTGAAAATCACCAGCGGATCGATACCGCCTTCGCTGCGATCACCCATCGTCCAGTAAGTGGCCGCCCGCAGCACCGGACGCACCGCCGGGTCGATCTGGCTTTCGTAAGCATAGGCGGCGAACTTCGGCAGACGGAAAATATCACTCACACCGTGATAACAGATGTGATCGCCACTGCCGAATTCCCGATGCGTGTTGTAATCAAATGCACACCAGCCAATTGCGCCGCTGACCTGCGGATGCGCCGTCGCCAGATTTTGAATCCGCGCATGACGAATGGCATGTTCCACTGCGCGTTCTTCCTGATCCCAAATTTTTGTCGGGTACATATGCCCGTTAAATTCGCAGATCAGATGCGGGGTATGGGTGGGGTCTTGCACATTGTTGGAGAAGTCGTTGAAGGTGTACACATCTTCCAGAAATTCACTGTGCAGCCAGAAGCGCACGCCGCCGGTTTGCCGCGTAGGGTCGAGCTTGTGCGCCAGTTCATTGGTACGGGTGTAGAAGGCGGTATTATCCAGCGACTCATTAATGCGCACACCCCACAGCACAATCGACGGATGATTGCGATCACGGACGATCATCGCTTCGACATCACGCAGGCTGATTCCCTGCCAGTCCTCGTCACCGATAAACTGCCAGCCGGGGATTTCCTCAAACACCAACAGGCCAATCTCATCACAGCGGCGCAAAAAATGCGGGGACTGAGGATAATGCGATGTCCGCACGATGTTGCAGCCCAGCTCATACTTGATGATATCGGCATCTTTTTCCTGCAACCGTCTGGGAGCTGCCGCGCCGATATAGGGGTATGTCTGGTGGCGATTGAGTCCGCGTAACTGAAGTTTCTCGCCATTGAGATAAAAGCCGTTATCGCGAAATTGCGCCTCACGGAAGCCGAATTGTTTCTGCTTCCGGTCAACTTCGGTTTCGCCATCCAAGAGTTTGATCTCAATGGTGTACATATAGGGATCATCCAGTGTCCAGCGCCGGAGTGTTTCCGAGAGGGGTGGGGCGAATTGCAGATTGATGCTTTGATCGCTACCCGCCTGTACCTGAAAGGTGTTCTGTTGCAGGTCACAGGGTTCGCCATTGAACCATACACTAACTTTCCGTTCGGCGTGGCTCTCGGACTGATTTTTGACGGTGAAATCAATTCTGACAGCCGGCTGGTCGCTTAGGTCGCCTTCGGTATAGATGAAAACGTCATTCGCGATGTGCACCGGCTCAACGTAGCGCAGATACACATCGCGGTAAATGCCGCCGAAAGTCAGGTAATCGACCACGCGGCCATAGGGGGGAATGTCCGGTCGTTCAGTCGAGTCCAGCTTGACCGTCAGCAGGTTTTCGCCGGTTTCATGAAGATAATCGGTCAGGTCAAATGAGAAGGGTGTGAAGCCGCCTTCGTATTCGCCCAGCAGATGCCCATTCAGGTAGACCGTGCTGGCGATCATCGCCCCTTCAAAGTCGATATACACCCGGCGGCCATTGCGCGCTTCCGGCAGGGTGAAGCGTTTGCGATAGGTGCTGACAAACTGATATTCGGCATTATCAAAATTGTGATGCGGCAGCAGGATATTGGCGTGGGGCAGCGTGACGGCTTCAAAATCCTGATCGGGCCTGTTGGTGTTGGCATCTTTTGGAGTGTATAACCAACCATCATTAAAAAGTAACTTTGTTCTCAAAGTAGTTTCCTTACATCAATTAAGCGCTTAACTATACTCAAATTTTACTGCGGGCCGTACCTTCGTGCTATGCTCAGGTTCGCATATCCGCCTGGATTATGTCAAAATAACCGCTCATAATCCATTTGCCAGAAAGCGATTACATGTCTGTCATCGGCAAACGCTATCAACTTCTGGAGCAACTCGGTATGGGTGGCATGGGTGTCGTCTATCGTGCTCTGGATCACCTGACCGGCCAACACATCGCTCTCAAACAGGTTACCCATGCGGTAGAGCAGGAACACGCGACTGCCAGCAAAGTGGTCAATCTGCGCCTGGCGCTTGCCCAGGAATTTAAGGTGCTGGCTTCACTGCGTCATCCCAACATCATCAGCGTGCTGGATTACGGCTTTGATGAGGAGCGGTTGCCCTATTTTACGATGGATCTGCTGGTTGAGCCGGTCACTATTTTACAGGCCGCCGATGATTTCCCCATCGCTTTTCAGGTGGGTCTGTTGATTCAAACACTGCAGGCACTGGCTTATCTGCATCGCTGGCGCATCCTTCATCGTGACTTAAAACCGGAAAACGTGCTGGTGATGGATAAGCAGGTGAAAGTGCTGGATTTTGGTCTGGCCCAGCATCGTGATCAGGCAACCGCTGATGATGTCACCGGCACACTGGTGTATATTGCCCCGGAAGTCCTGCAAGGCAACCCGGCCAGCGAAGCGTCTGATCTGTATTCAGTCGGGGTCATGGCCTATGAATTATTCGCAGGTCGCTACCTGTTCGACGTAAAAAATGTCACCTCGCTGATTCAGGAAATCCTCACCACCCCGCCGGATATGGATGCGCTGATGATTGAACCGGCATTGCAGGCAGTGATCGCGCGCTTGCTGGCAAAAGACCCTGGTGAACGTTATGCCAGCGCTCTGGAAGTCATTCAGGCTTTGAGTCAGGCGATTGGTCAGGCTGTGCCTACCGAAACCGCCGCGATCCGCGAGAGCTTTTTACAGGCGGCGCGTTTTACCGGGCGCGAGAACGAACTCGCCCAGCTAGAAGATGCGCTGGCCGCGATTATGAAGGATAAGCCATCTACAGAAGCCAGCTCACACACAGGCAGTACCTGGCTGGTGAGTGGTGAGAGTGGAGTGGGCAAGTCGCGTCTGTTAGAAGAACTGCGGACATTAGCACTGGTACGCGGTGCGCACGTGATCCGTGGGCAGTCGGTCAGTGAGGGCGGCGGTTTATATAGCCTGTGGCGCGAGGTCTTGCGCCGTTTTCTGCTGATCGTCGATGTGACCAATGATGAAGCCAGTGTGTTGAAAATAATCGTCCCCGACATAAGTGATATTCTGGGACGAGAAGTGCCGGATGCGCTGGTGATTGAGCCAGTGTTAGCGCAGGCGCGTTTGCAGGGTGTGATGTCCGCCATGATGCGCCGTCTGGATAAACCGGTTGTCATTATTTTAGAGGATTTACACTGGGCGGGGACGGAAAATCTGGCGATTTTGCGCCAGATTAATCAGGTTGTTCATGAACTTCCGTTGCTGATTGTCAGCAGTTTTCGCGATGAAGAAGCACCGGATCTGGCCCAGCGCTTTGCCAATGCCCAGCATATTCATCTGCTGCGTTTAACCTCGGCTGAAATCCGTGATTTAAGCGTGTCGATTCTGGGTGTATGGGCGCAGCAGCCGCATATTATTCAATTGCTGGAACATGAAACCGAAGGCAACGTCTTTTTTCTGGTGGAGGTGGTGCGTGCGCTGGCTGAGGAAGCCGGGGAATTAAACCGAATCAGCACGATGACGCTGCCTAAAAGTGTCTTTGCGGGTGGGGTCAAACGGGCGGTGGAGCGGCGCTTACTGCGTGTCCCGGCTCGCTGGCGCGACATGCTGGACGTTGCTGCGGTGATCGGGCGGCAACTCGACCTTAATATTTTGCGGTTGCTTTTCCCTGATACAGACTGGCAAACTCTGCTGACGGATTGCGCCAGTGTCGTGGTTCTGGAAGTGCAGGATGATCGCTGGCGCTTTGCCCATGATAAACTGCGCGAAGGGTTACTCTCTGGTCTTTTGCCGGATCAACGGCGCAATCTTCATCGTCAGGCAGCGCTGGCTATTGAGCAGATTTATGCAGGCGACCCTGACCAGCTTTCTGCACTGGCCTATCATTGGGATTATGCGGGTGATATCGTCCGAGGGGCTGATTATGCTGGTCAGGCAGGTCAGTTGGAATTGGATGTCAGTGCTTATGAGGAAGCCTTATCGCTTTTTAATCAGGCCCTGCGTCCGCTAAGCGACCCGCTTGATAATGAAAAGAAGCGGCGAAAAGCGCTTTTTAAGCGTTTGTCCGCCAGTACACAATGGGGACTCAGCCGTTACATTGAAGCGGGTGAACTCTATGCTGAGAGCCTTACCTTATACACTGAACTCAATGATGAAGCTGGAATGTCAGAGGCACTCAAAGGCCTGGGTGATGTAGCCCGGCGCAAAGGGGAATATGTACAGGCGCGGACTTATTTTAGTCGCTGCCTGGAATTGTGTGAACGCACTAATAATCAACTGACGACCGCGCAGGCATTGGCGCGTTTAGGGTTAACCGCCCGTATTCAGGGCGATTATCCACTGGCCGAGGGTTATTACCGTCGCAGTCTGACGATATTCTCCGCACTCAATGAGCACGAACGTATTGCCAGCCTGCAAAGCGGACTCGGCTTAATCGCCAGCGATCAGGGTCGCCTGGAGGAAGCCAAAGCTTATATGGAACAAAGTCTGGTGATTGCACGGCGTGTCCATAACCCCAGCGGTACCGCTTTGATGCTGACCGGTTTGGCCTGGGTAAATTATCTGCGCGGTGCCTTTACAGATGCCAGGGAACAATCGCTGGAAAGTCTTTCTTTGTCACGCGATATCGGGGATCGCTGGTCGATGGCGAATAATCTCGGTAATCTGGGTAAAATATCGGCAGGGATGCAGAATTTTGATCAGGCTTATGATCACTTCAAAGAGGCTTTGTCAATCTCCCGGCACCTGAGCGCCGTACCATTGACGCTGGAAATTCTGCCGGGTGTGGCGCAGCTTTTTTGTCAACAGGGTCAGTACAAACAGGCCATCAGTCTGCTACGGGTTTCGTTGGAACATCCCGCCTGCTATAGTGAAGTGTTGGCGCAGGCTCAACCGTTGCTCAATCAGATTCGCGAGCAACTGCCATCAGCGGATTTTGAGCCGCTTTATGCACAGGCCGCAGACTGCACCCTCGACGAAGCATTGGATATGATTTTTAATCAGCAGGGTACATGAACTTGAAAATCACAGCGAACACAACTCACTTCTTCGCAAAATTGCATATGGGCCGGGACATACGGCTTATCGCTCTGTTGATTCTCGCATTCTGCTTGCTGCCACTCCACGCTCAAACCATGCATGCGCAGTCTGTCCCCTGCGGACTCGCTACGCCGCAAGGCTGCCTGGGACAACCCATTGTCTTAACAATGGTCGATGGGGAACAGATGCAGGGGGTCGTTTACACGGTCATTTTTGAGGGTCAGCGCTACAGCTTATCCGAAGAAGGGGTTTCGCCCGCACCTCCCGGTGAGAGCATCATCGGCATCCAGCAGGACGATGGACAGTCGAGTGTGGTGACTCTGGCCTTTGTCACACAACTGATCCCTGTAGGATCTGCTGCGCCTTCATTCACTCTGGCCGATACCGGTAACAACTTATGGGTCTGGCTGTTTATCGCTGTGATTTTGCTGCTGGTCTTATTGATTCTCGCGGCCATGCTGATGCCCGATACCGCCGAACCCGAAGCGCCATCAACGCCCCAGCAGGAAGCATTACCGGCTGATGTGCTGACGGCTTTTCTGAATGAGCCTTTACCCGACGTGTTTTTCGCGCCACGCGTGACTTCAGAACACATTCAGCAATCGGGTCTGCCAGTGGATGAAACCACTTATCTGACGGTGGGCGGTGGATTGGGGAGTTTTGCCTGGGCGGATGCACTGCGTATCAGTGGCGCAGCAACCGACTCTATTCGCGTGATCGGCCCGTCACCGATTCCCTATGCCAGTTACCGCGAACTATGCCGCAATTCCCAGATTTTCGACGCAGACCGTATCCGCAGTGACTCAGCCTCAACCCCGGATAATCTGTGGGGCTGGCCCGGTTATGCGCTGCGCGAGATGTGGGTGAATCTCACGCGTGGACAGTGGGGGCAGGCGTGGGGTATATTCTGGCAGATTTTTACCGAGCCGATGCTGGCCGATACCTACACGCCCCGTTCTGGCGCGGTTTATCAATCCATTGATCGCGAGTCCGCCCGTATCAACTGGTCGAGCATGTTTTTACAGGGCTATGGCCGCTGCCTTCGTAAAACCGAAGATGGCCGTTATCTGCTGGTTTATCTGGCGCACACTGCCGAATCCGGCTGGCACGCCCGCGTGATGATCGCGCCTTATGTGCATCTGGCGACTGGTAATGGCAAACCCCAGTTATTGCCCCAATTAGAGCATTACCGCCAGTCTACAGGCGACGATCAGCGCTTTATCCACGCCTATGAATCACATAATGACCTGTATCAGAATTTAGTCGACTACGGTGGACGCGTGATTATCCGTGGGCGGGGCATCGTGGCTTCGCGCATTCTGGAACAGATCGCCCAGCTTCGTGCGGAAAATGATCGCATCGAAGTGCTGCATATCATGCGTTCGCCCCAAAACGCCATGCGACAGGTGGGTTTAGCTCGCAGCCTGCGCCGTCATCACTGGACAGCACAGCCGTTTAACTGGCCTAAATCTGCCTTTGGTGGTGCGTGGCGTGAGGTGCTGGAACAGACCGGTGGCGCGGAGAAGGATTATCTTTATAGCATGCTGGGTGGCGTGACCACCGCCGAACGGCGCGACTGGCAGCAGCTTGTCGAAACTGGCTTACAGGCGGGTTGGTATCAGATTTTTATTGGCGAGATTGGCAGGGTCGATCACCACGCGGATCAGTTGCATCTGACGGTGCTGGATCGCGAAGGACGTGAATACGCTAAGTTTCAGGCCAGTTATGTCATTGATGCCACCGGTTTTGACCAGAATCTGAAGTCAAATCCGCTGCTGCGTGACCTGTGCGAACATTATGACCTGACACTGAATCCTTATCAGCGCCTGATGACCCAACCCGATTTCGAAGTGACCAATATGCGCAACGGGGAAGGGCGTTTATATGCTTCCGGCATCATCACGTTTGGCGGAGCTTATGCGCCGGTCGATAGTTTCCTCGGCCTGCAATACGCCGCGCTGCGCTCTCTGGATTCGCTGTCCGCACAGCCCCAAACTGATTTGCAGCGTCTCAATGGAATGCATTCCGTCCGTCAGTGGTGGCACTGGGTACGCGGGCAAAACCCCTGAACACAGGGTGATAAAATTTATCAGTGCTGTGAAAACCTTTGGCGCTTTATGATTCTATGTCCGCTTAAGCCCAATCTGGCCTTAAAAATGGACTGCTGATTGATCTTAAGCGAAATTGTGCTATAATGAAGGTCGCAATGTTGCAAAAATCACACGCCCTGCCACACCGGTAGGGTTTTCCATATCTCGGAGATCTAATGACACATACTTTTGAAACGCTGGGCCTACGGCCAGAGTTAGTGCGCACTGTCGCTGAACTCGGCTACGAACAACCCACACCCATCCAGGCCGGGGCTATCCCGGTGTTAATGTCCGGTCGCGATGTGTTGGGGCAGGCTCAGACAGGTACAGGCAAAACAGCCGCCTTTACCTTGCCCATGCTCGAATCCCTCGACCCGGTTAAAACCGGAGTTCAGAGCTTAATCCTGGCACCTACCCGCGAATTAGCGATTCAGGTTGCCGAAGCAGTTTACCGTTACGGACACCAGCTCGGTGTACGTGTGCTGCCCATTTACGGCGGCCAATCTATTACGCGTCAGATGAAACGTCTGCAACAGGATACACAGGTCGTGGTGGGTACACCGGGGCGCATGTTAGACCTGATCCGCCGTAATGTGTTGGATTTAAGTCATGTCAGTTATCTGGTGCTCGACGAAGCCGACGAAATGCTCAAAATGGGCTTTATCGAGGATGTTGAAGCCATTTTAAGCGCCACCCCAACGACACGGCAGACTGCTCTGTTTTCTGCCACGCTCTCCACGGAAATTCGCCGTTTAGCACAAAGATATATGAACGATCCGGTTCCCGTGCTGATCGCAGGCGAATCCATGACCGTTCCGCAGATGGAACAACGTTACTATCTGGTGGACGAAAGAGCCAAGTTTGCTGCTTTAACCCGCTTGCTGGAAGTCGAAAACCTGAACAGCACGCTCATTTTTACCCGTACCCGCGCTGGTGCAGCCGAACTGGCTGAAAATCTGGTTGCGCGTGGTTATCCGGCTGAAGCCATTCATGGTGATCTGAGCCAGGATGCCCGTGAAACCGTCATGCGCCGTTTCCGCAAAGGCCATCTGAATGTGCTGGTTGCTACGGATATGGTCGCACGTGGCGTGGACATTGATGATGTATCTCATGTCATCAACTACGACATCCCGTTTGACCCGGAAGACTACGTGCATCGTATCGGTCGTACAGGCCGCGCCGGACGTTCCGGCATTGCGATTACACTGCTCACACCCGGCCAGACCCGCCGCCTGAAGTCTATCGAAGGCTTCACCAAGCAAAGCATCAATCGCGGCACACTGCCCACGGTTGAAGCGGTTTATGCCCGTCGTGAGAGTCGCTTTCAGGCCAACCTGGACGGCATTCTGGATGAAAATCTGGAAGACGAAGTGCGTTTTGTCCAGCAGTTGATCGAAGCGGGTTACGACCCGGTGGAGATGGCTGCCGCCTCTATTCACATGGCGCGTATGGTCGAACAGCAGCGTCCGGTAGAGGAAATTGCCGATGTGCGCGAGAAACGCTCGTCTGACCGTGCGCCCCGCATGAGTGACCGTAATGGTCGCGGTGAACGGGGTCAATCCGGTGGACGCCGCAAGCCCGATTTTGAACCCGGCATGGTACGCCTGCTGCTCAATCTCGGTCGTGAGCATGGCATTCGCCCCGGTGATGTCGTTGGCGCAATCGCCAGTGAAGCCCGTATCCCCGGCAACGCTATCGGCGCGATTGATATTGGTAAGCATGAAACCTTTGTCGATGTCAAGGAAAAGCATGTAGAGAATGTTCTTCGGAGCATGAAACAGGGCAAGCTGCGTGGCAAGATGATGACTTTGACCCGCGCGGTCAATAACTAGAACGCAGATTCTCGAGAGGGCGTGTGGTGATTCCGTGCGCCCTTTTTGATTCCTGTGATTAAATCAGTTGTTGAGTGAAATCTGCCAGTAAGTGTTTTAATTCCTTCTGGGTGTAAGGATCCTCGTAGGTCTTTAGCGCCTGCTGAAGAAAGTTCAGGATATAAGCATCTGTGGTACGCTGAAATTCATCCAGGTCAAAGGCATACGCCCACTCACTGGTGTTGAACCACAAAGTACGCGCACGTTCTGGCAGTTCGACGATATAGCCATTATCATCACTTAGTGAAATTTCACCCGTACCCTTATTCATCCCAATGATGATCTCTGGAGTAATGGTGCCGGGAAAACCAAACTGTAATGATCGAACTGTGTGCAGGTCCGGAGTTGTATCCCACCACACTTCAAATGCATCTTCGTCTTCAATCTTCAAACCGGCATTCCAGAATTGATTAATCGCCTGGGCTAGGCTTTGCTCTGGGGTCACCTCAATAGGCAGGGGAGTAAAACGTTCTTTCCTCCCCTCGATATACCATTTCATAAACAGCATGATGTTCCATTCAATTCTGAAAATCAGCTCTTCTGTTTCATGAATGAGATAGAGCTCAAAGAGCGCCCATATGTCTGAAGGAGGCATTTCCCCATCAAACGGAAAAGGTATTTCCGTCATCTGTAACCGCAACCGTGTACTGGTCAATACGTCATCCCTTGATTAAAGTTCATTGATTTTTGTATTATGCCAGCTTTTTGCTGTTTTGTGCCGCTAATAATCTGATGCCGGATGAATTTGCTCGAAAGCGGATGGCTATAGTGCGCGCCTGCTGATTTGTATGTAGACTCTTAAAAAATATTTTCGGAAAGCGAGACTTCTCATGAATAATCTTTTTGACTTAACTGGACGTGTTGCACTGGTGACTGGCGGTGGACGGGGCATTGGACGGGAGATCGTCAGGACATTAGCGGGTGCCGGGGCGAATGTCGCGGTGGCCGAGTACATCACCGAAAATGCTGACGATGCCGCTCGTGAGGTGCAGGGCATGGGGCGCGAATCGCTGGCTATCCAGACCGATGTGCGCGACTCAGCCAGTGTGGATGCGATGGTCGCCAAAGTCATGGATAAATTCGGCCAGATTGATATTCTGGTCAATAACGCCGGTATTGCCCAGCAGCGCAAAGCTGAAGACATCAGCGACGCGGACTGGCTCAATATGATGGCGGTTAATCTCAATGGGGTGTTCTGGTGCTGCCGTGCAGTCGGCAAACACATGCTGGAACGGGGCAGTGGATCGATTGTCAGCATTGCGTCGATGTCCGGCCATATCGCCAACAAGCCACAGGAACAATCGCACTATAACACCTCCAAAGCGGCAGTGATTATGCTGACCAAATCACTGGCCTTTGAATGGGCGACGCGTGGTGTGCGCGTCAACTGCGTGTCACCGGGTTATATCGGCACGGAAATGACCAAGAACAGCCTCAGCCGCAAGGCATTGTCCGATGTCTGGCTGGAGATGACCCCTATGCACCGCATCGGTGAGCCCAAAGACATCGCGCATGCCGTCTGGTATCTCGCTTCGGACGCGGCCAGCTTCGCCACCGGCACCGATCTGGTGGTTGATGGGGGCTATACCGCTATTTAACCTGAATGTTCCTGCCTGAT
>JBBSQD010000060.1:0-25694 GCA_038258185.1 Aggregatilineales bacterium
TGATACCTTCCGCGATTTGTCCGCCAGCGCCCTGCCGCATCAGCTCGATACCGCGTTGCACACCGAGAACAGCCTGACTGGGATGCACCCCACGGCTGAAACGGGTTCCGGCATCCGTGAAGACCTTCTGCGACTGCATCGTGCGGCGGATATTGATGAAGTTCCAGTTAGCCGCTTCCAGCAGGACGTTTTTGGTGTCGTCGCTGATCTCGGTGTCCGCGCCGCCGATGATGCCGCCCAGACTGAGCACACCAGCAGAATCGCAAACCAGAATGTTGTGATCCTGCAATTCGCGTTTGACCTCATCCAGTGTTTCCAGTGTTTCGCCATCCTTTGGCAGGCGTGTGATGATGGTCGGCGCTTTACCACCTGCGCGTGCTTTGAGCTTGTCGTAATCAAAGGCATGCAGTGGCTGGCCGATCTCAAAGGTGATGTAATTGGTCACATCCACAATGTTGTTGATCGGGCGCTGGCCCACTAATAGCAGACGCTGCTGCATCCACTCCGGCGACGGTTTAATCTCTGCATCGCGCAGCAAAGCCAGCGTAAAGCGCGGGTTTAACTCCGGCTCCTGAATCTCAATGCTGACTGCACCGGCAATCGGTGCACCGTCAGCCAGATAATCGAACGATGGATATTGCAGCGGTTTATCCAGCAGCGCCGCGACTTCCCGCGCCACGCCGAAAATGCTGAAACAGCGCGCGAGGTTCGGCGTCAGTTCCACTTCAAGCAGGATATCCCCCAGCACATCCTGCAAGGGTGTACCGGCGACAGCAGGCTGGCGGGTGACTTTATTCAGCGGCTGGTTGTGCAGCAGAATAATGCCATCGTGTTCCTCAGACAGCCCCAGTTCCTTCTCCGAGCAGACCATGCTGCGATTGGGGATGCCGCGCAACGGCTTTTCCTTCAGGATCATGCGCTTGGGTATGTCGCTGTGGCCGTCCCACACTTCCGCGCCTTCCGCTGCGAAGGCTGTCCACAATGGGGAAGCCAGTGGCCCCCGGTCTTTATAGTCGAACAGATTGGGGGCACCGGTCACACATTGCTCGATTTCGCCTGCACCATAATCGACCATCGCCAGCACCAGACGGTCGGCATTTGGGTGACTTTTCACTTCTTTAATGGCACCGAGCAGCAGCCGTTCACGATCCCACACCAGATGATCGGACAGCGGCCAGCGCACCCCCTCGACAAAGCCCTGCGGCACGCCGAGATATTCAATCGCGCCGACTTCCAGCCCGGCCAGTGTCAAACGCTCCGCCAGCAGTTCCGCCGGGATATCAATGTCTACATATTCTCTCAACCACGAGATCGGTACTTGCATGTTTTGTAGTCCTTAATTTCTAGTCTTTAGTCGCTGGTCTTTAGTCGTTAGTCCATAGCCGAGAGTTCAGCATCCCAACATCCCCTCAAACCACCAACACATTTCAATTGTGACCTTTTCGGTGCATTCGTTGGTTAACCCTATCTGCAGTGATGGATCGATTTCGTCATAACGTTGCACAGTGAAAGCATCATTCCGACAGATAAATTCGACTGAACCCATATCTTCTAAACTCAGTGGTGGCCTAACACCCTCTATCTTCTTATCCCCTATCCACACATCAAAACCGGGGGATAAAACGGGGAGATCGATAAAAGCAGTTTCTCCGGGTTCGGCCTGTAACGTTATGGTCGTTCTCCAAAAGAGCGCTGATAAAGCAGCGAAGATGAAACCACACACCATAAAGCCAAGCACGAGAAAAACAAGCTGCCGGATGAGCTGATTTCGCAGCTTTTTTGCCCTACGATATTCTTCCAGGGCAGGGTCATTATCCATGCTTTTACCTCGCTTATGACAACTTGCTCGGCACTCAGGACTTCTTTTAAAACTGCTCTAGGAAGCGCAGATCGTTACCCCAGAAATAGCGAATGTCCTGAATATTGTGCTTGAGCATGGTGGCACGTTCTGGCCCCATGCCAAACGCGAAACCGCTCCATTCACTGGGGTCATAACCGCCGTTGCGCAGCACCACCGGATGCACCATACCGCTGCCAGCAATCTCCAGCCAACCGGCGTACTTGCACACGCGGCAGCCTTCACCGCCACACAGATAACATTCGACATCCACTTCCATGCTCGGCTCGGTGAACGGGAAATAGGACGCACGGAAGCGCACCTTGACATCATCCCCATACATACGGCGTGCGAACTCAGCAATCGTGCCTTTGAGATCGCTCATGCGGATATTACGGCCAATCGCCAGCCCTTCCACCTGATGGAATTGAATCTCACTGCGCGAAGTGATCTGCTCATAGCGGTAGCACATCCCCGGCAAAATGACACGGATCGGCTGCGTGCCGCCCTCACCTAACTGGCGCATGGCGTGGATCTGCCCCGGTGAGGTGTGCGTCCGCAGGATGACATCCTTCTCGGTGGTATAAAACGTGTCCTGCATATCCCGCGCCGGATGATGTGGCGGGAAGTTCAGCAGTTGGAAGTTGTATTCGTCGGTTTCAACATCGCGGCTGCGATACACCTGAAAGCCCATTTCCGCCCACACGTGCTGATACAGTCGCAGCGTGGAAGTCGATGGATGCAGCCCTCCCGCTGAACGGGCGCGTCCCGGCAGCGTGATGTCAATTTCGCCGCTTTCCAGGTCGTGCGCCAGTTCCTGATCAGCAATCAGATTTTCGCGCTGTTCAAAGGCTTCCGCCAGCATATTCTTGACTTCATTGGCGCGTTTACCATAACCTGCGCGTTCCTCAGCCGGTAGTTGACCGGTGCTGCGCAGCAGTTGGGTCACACTACCTTTCTTGCCTAGATAGTGAATATCCCATTCGCGCAGGGCTTCGCTGTCAGCAACCTGATTCAGTTGCTCCAGCGCGACTTTGTACTCCGATTCCAGTTTTTCAATCATAGGTTAGTCCTTAGTGATTAGTCTTTAGCTTTTATTCTTTTTGGCATCCAGGCTCTTAATCAGCCCTGCCAACATTCGCTGTACCTCTAGCACTTGATTATTGATTTGCATATATTGGCTTTGATCTATAAAACTCAGGTCATGAGCCAACAAAAAGTGATATTCCAACTCATAAGCTGAACCCATTGCTATTCTTAAAAATCGGCTGAGTTCATTATCACTGCCACGGCCAGAACCTTCTGCGATATTGGCTGGTACTGACGCAGCCGCCCGGCGAATCTGGCTGAGAAGTCCGTAAACTTCTTCCCTGGGGAAATCAGCAGTCACCCGATAACTGGCTAAAGCTAGCTGATGGGCTTTTACCCAAACGGCTAATTTCTTGTAATCCCCCATAAACCCTTTCCAGCATCGCAAGTCTCAGTTCTTTTCTAGGGACTAAAGACTAGCGACTATAGACTAAAATAAAAAACGCTCTCATCCCTAATCAAAATCAGGGACGAGAGCGTTGCATAGTCTCCCGCGGTACCACCCTGGTTGGCTGCATAAACTCACAGCCCACCTCAACCTGTCCGTTAACGCTGGAACATGCGGAGCAGACTACTGCGCATCCTCTTATTGGAATGCGGTTCACCTGTCAGCTCTGGAGTGAATTTCGCAGCGGCTAAACCCGCCCGGGCTTTCAGTCTGTGACCCGTGGCTCCCTGTGGGCAGCGGATGTGCGAACTGTCTCCGTCATCGCTTTTGCGCTTCCTATTATGCTGGTTATGTCGTTACTCTGTCAAGACCGGAGCTGATGGCCACAGCCTGAACCGCTTTGGTCTGTCCATGACTGTAAAGACTAATCCTTAACCAGAGAAATAGCTTGACAGCTGTTGAGAACTATGTTACTGTTTTTGGGATTATGAAAGGTGTAGACCTATGTCCGAAAATACAAAACAACTTATCGAAGGCGGAGCCGTATACTCCAGGCAGGAAGCAGCCGAAGCGCTGGGGATCAGCCTGAGCACGCTCAAACGTCTCATCAAGAACGGACATCTCAAGGTGAGTAAACCGAATGGTATGCGCCGCGTGTTCATTACTGGCGAGAGTATTTTAGCGATGCTTGAGGATACGACTGTGGAGAAGGGTGCTTAGGGATGGCAATGCGCTGGCTATATAGGTTGAGCAACAACCGCATAGCCCTTTGGCATTCTCGCCTCGCGCTTGGATTCCGCCGCTTGGGCGGATACGGTGCACTGGCCTTCGCCGGCTCTGTCGAGTTCGGTGGCCTTAACGCGCCTATTTATCGCGCTAGCAGCACGCCCGCCGCCATGGTAGCGGACCCTGATGGTCATATAAGGTTTCGGTTTCACACGCGAAAGTTGTCCAGGCTGAGATAAGCCTAAAACTTGAGCGACCCCCATTCTGAACAGAAGGGCGTGAGACTGAAAAATCGGTTCTCACGCTCTTTTTATTTTGTTAAATCTACAACCTTTAGAGGTGACAAATGGGACAGTCTCACCAGCCTAATCTCCAGCTTCTTTATAACGAAGTTCGCCTCGCCAATCTGTTTCAGGTGGTTGACGAACTCCACACCGCAGCCAGCAATGGTCAGCTACAGGATATTACGACACTCTCGCAGGCGGAACTCGTAAGCTGGTTAAATGAACTGGCCTACACCGCCCAGGAAGCAATTTCAGAGATTAAACGGGATGAGCCTAAAAGCTCGCACACACCGCACCTGCGCCTGGTCAAGTAAAAAATGGGGCAGCAGGCGCCATCGACGGTAAACTAAAATTCAGCTAGTTCGGGCAGGCGAGACGTGTTCTTGCGCAAAGTGGGTGTTGGCTCCACTTCTCGCCTACCATTTTATTATCCTAACATGCCCTTAAAATGCACATTTGAAAATTTGGGATATAATTATTGTGATTAATAGTGCAAAACGGTTGTTGAACTGTACGTCAAAGAAAGATCGGGTTATTTCGGGAGGCTAAATGTCTCAAAACAGAGTTCTGCTGCTCAATGGAAGCACCTGGGAACCCCTCTCTATTATCAGTGTACCGCGCGCCATCAACCTCATTCTGGCTGGAAAAGCCATCGTCATCGAACAAAGCGGCCAATTTCTGCGCACCGTGCGGGATAAATATCCTATTCCATCGGTCGTGGCGTTACGCACCTTCATCAATGTGCCGCGCCGACGCGCCCATTGGAGCCGTAAAGGCATACTGGTGCGCGATGGTTACACCTGCATTTACTGCGGCGCCAAACTGGGCACGGTGCAGCGCGGCAAGGTGCTGATCAAAAGTGACCTGACAGTGGATCACATTCTGCCGCGGTCACGTGGGGGGAAAGATCATTGGACAAATACAGCGTGTGCCTGCTACTCCTGCAATCATCGCAAGGGGAGCCGCCTGCCCAACGAGGCGGGTATGAAACTGCGCTGGGAGCCCAAGACGCCGCGCACAAGTTATCTGGTAATCGCTGTCGGCAGTGGGCCAGATGCCTGGAAACATTATATCGAGATCGACGACAGAGGCCTTCTTTAGCGCCTCTGTTTTGGTTTTGCATAAAATAAAACCCGCCCCGTTTACTGCAACCGGGGCGTGATGCAGTCGGTGAAACAGGACAGCGTTAGCGGTTCACGCAGTTTGCTGTCTGCCGGATAGTGATGTCGATGCGGTCAAACTGCACCGTCACGCGGGTGTCGGTGCCGGATTCATCGCCACTGGTATCGCCGACAATCTCAAACTCACGGACAGGCGCGTTTCCTGGAACACGGTGCACACCATGACCGGACAATACCTGGCCGAAAGTGGCGCTGTTGGACGTATTGATGCGGATAATTTCCCAGCCATTGGGCGGTGAGTAATTGATGCGACGACGTGGGCTGGTGCCTTCGGCAGTCGTGAAGTCATCCTTCGCACGGCCATTCTTCCATTCTTCGGCTTTCATATAAATTGTGTACTCCACGCCACTGCGCATGTTAAACAGACTCGTGCGGATGGTCACACGCGGCCCGTTGCCATCAAAATCGCGGTCACCCCGCGTATGGGGCGGTTGGTAGGCGTTGTCGAAGGCATTAATGAAGGCCTGTCGCTCCTCACAGACGGGTTGGGCGATAGCCGCCGCGCCTAATTCCTGATCGCGCCAGCGCAGTACCAGACGCACCGCATTCAGCCCCAGGCGCAGACCCGTACCAGACAGATTGACCGTCACATTATAATGACTGTTACGCGTGACATGCGTGCTGCTGACGGCGGATTCGCCGCTGGTGGTCACCAGCCGCACCTGCACATCATCATCGAAGTTGTAGCCGGAGAAGGTGATAAATGCAACCGGATGCGCCATATCAATATTCTGCGGCACAGCACTGCAAAAACGCGGTGGGATGGCGCGGACAGGCTGACCCGTCAATGAAGCGCGGATATTTTCGATATCCTGCGCCAGCATGTCACGGATAATATCGACACGGCAGCTAAACTCTGCTCCGGCGGCGCTGATGGCCCGCTGCAACGACGTATCGACGCGATTCTGAATATCGGCGGGCAGCTTTTCCATCGCATCGCGCACAAGCTGTTCCCAGTTCCCACTCGTACCGCGTAACTCCGCGATCATGTCATCCAGCACATCGACTGTCGCGCCGACACTATCTCTGATCGTACCCTGAAGGCCACAGGCTGTCAGCGCAAACATCAGGAGCGCTGCCAGCAACAGCATGGTCATATTTCCTCTAACGTGTTTCATGGCTTTTTCACCTTTGAACACAAGCGATATTGTGTTAATGGCATTTTATATTAAGAAAATGTTAAGCCAGTTTAAGAAACAAGGGTTTTTCTATTTTTTTATCTATTACAGATTACGATTTTTATAACTTTTTTCTGATTCACCCTGCTATCAGAATTTGCCTGTTGCAGCCTGTATTTGGATTCTGAAACTTCCCGCCGCTAATCACGTATATGTAAGTGCATATAGATGTGAGTGGAGCTGAATGTCCTTACCCTATCTGATCCTCGGTCTGCTGAGTCTGGAGCCAATGTCCGGTTATGACCTGAACAAGGCGTTTCAACAGTCCGTTCAGCACTTCTGGTCAACCGATCAGAGCCAGATTTACCGGGCACTGTATAAGATGGAGGGGGACGGCTGGGTGCAGATGGAAACCATCGAGCAGCAGGCAAGCCCCAACAAGAAGATTTATCACCTGACAGCAACGGGTCAGGCAGAATTGCGGCGCTGGCTGAGTGAGCCGCTGCCGGGTAACGACATCCGTGAGGCGTGGCTGGGGCAGATCTTTTTCGCGGATCAGGTCGAAAACGAGGTAGTCATCCATGTTCTGCAAGGCTACATCGCAGGGCTTCAGCAGCGCTTGGCTACGCTGGAAACTTTAGCGCAGGCCCTCACCAGCCGCTTTGATCTCACACAGGCACCACGGCTGGCGCGGTTCCAATTACTCACACTGGATTATGGCATTGCGACCCATCAATCCCAAATCGCCCATTTGGAAATGATAATCCAAAAGATCCGTCAGTTTCCAAATAAAACTGATTCTTAAAAATACGGGGGAATATTATGGCAACACTGGTTGAAGCACGAGGATTGGTCAAGACTTATAAACGACCGGATGGCACGCTGGTAGAGGCCGTTAAAGGGGTGGATATCCACATCAGCAAAGGCGAGATTTATAGCCTGCTGGGGCCGAATGGTGCCGGTAAAACCACCACCATTTCGATGATCAGCGGCTTACTGAGCCCGACCAGCGGCGACGCGACCATCGGCGGCTACTCCATCACCCAGCAGCCGATGCAGGCCAAGCAGTTATTGGGCGTCGTGCCGCAGGAAATCGCGCTGTATCCGCAGCTTTCCGCGCGGCAGAATCTGGAATTTTTCGGGCGGATGTACGGCATGGGTGGCACTGAGTTACAAAAACGCACCGATGAAGTGCTGGAATTTATCGACCTGGAAGACCGCCAGCATGATAAAGTCGAGACTTTTTCCGGCGGCATGAAGCGCCGCGTCAATATCGGAGTCGGGTTACTGCATAAGCCGCAACTGGTCTATATGGACGAGCCGACGGTGGGCATTGACCCGCAAAGCCGCCGCCGCATTCTGGACACGGTCATGCGCCTGCGCGACGAATACGGCATGTCGGTGCTGTATACCACGCATCTGATGGAGGAAGCGCAGGAATTGAGTGACCGCGTGGGCATCATCGACCACGGCGAGATTATCGCGCTGGGAACAGTCGGCGATCTCGTCCAGCAGGTGGGCGAAGAAGATCGGCTCGTGTTTAGTGTCGATAATCAGAAAGTGGACGACAGCCTTTTGCGCCAGTTAGAAACCCGGGCGATCAGCGTCACACGGGTGCTGTATGATCCGCCGCAGGAAGTGAGCGAACAGGCATCCCCCGCCAGCGGGACGATTACCGTCTATGCCAAACGCGGACGCAAAGCCCTGTCATCCCTGATCCAGATGATTAGTGAAGCGGGCTTGGAAATTTCATCGGTGGAGGTCAAGGAGCCTGATCTGGAAGCCGTCTTCCTGCACCTCACCGGCAGAGCACTGAGGGACTGACCGCGATGCAGAAACTATGGACTATTGCTCGAAAAGACATCATCGAGACGTTTACCAACCGCAACCTGCTGCTGATTATGCTGGTCACGCCGTTGGCGATTTCGACCATTATCGCGCTGGCTTTCGGCAACTTTACCGGGGGCGGCGCACCCATCGAAAATATCCCGGTGGCGCTGGTTAATCTGGATGAAGGCGACACGAACGGTTTTAACGCCGGCAACATTTTCGTCAGTGCTTTTGCGCCGGATGCCGCCAGCAGCACGGATTCGCCCAATATCAGCGGGGAGTGCGCCGCTGTGAGCGTCAGTAATGGCGCCAGTAACAGTATCTCTTTAGGCGACCTGACCGCAGCCACCCTGCTGGATGATCCAGCGGCAGCCAAAGCGGGTGTCGATGCCGGAACGTATGCCTCCGCCATTATCATCCCGGCGGATTACAGTGCTGCGATGGCTTACACGCAGGACAACCCCAGTATCAATCCGGTGCCGGTTGAAGTGTATGCCGACAGTGCGCTTACCGTCAGCCCGCAGATTATCCGCAGCATCGCGCAGAGCATCGCCAATCAGATTCTGACCGGACAGATCACCGTCGCGGCCACCATCAACACGCTGGTGACTCGTGCGCAGGAACAAGTCGGCTTTGGTCTGTTATTCCTGGCCGCATCCGGCAGCGGTGATTTTCAGCCGGATTTCACCTGTGCATTCACCCCCGGCTTCAATACGATTCAGGTCGAGCAGCAGTCGCTGGGTGGTGACGACACGGGCTTTAATCCGCTGGTGCTGATCGGGTCGGCACAGGCGGTCTTTTTCGCGCTGTTCACAGCCAACGGTGGCGCAGCGAGCGTGATCGAAGAACGCAAAAACGGCACCCTGCAACGCATGGTCGTCTCACCTACGCCGCGCATCGTCATTCTGGGCGGTAAGGCGCTGGGCGTATTAGCCATCGTGCTGCTGCAACTGGTCTTTCTGTTTGTCGCTCTGTCGCTGATCTCCGGCCTGCTGTATGGCACCTTCGCTATATGGGGCACCAACTGGCTGCTGATTATCCTACTGGTGCTGATGACGGCGCTGGCCGCCAGCGGAGTCGGCATTCTGACAGCCGCCGTGGCGCGCACATCGGAAGCCGCCAATATTATCGGCAGCATCGTCTCGATTTTTATGGGTGTGCTGGGCGGGGCGTTTTTCACGGTGGATGCCATCCCGGTGCTGCAACCCTTCACGCGCCTGTCGATTGTGCGCTGGGGGTCGGAAGGCTTTACGCGGCTGGCACAGGGCAACAATGATATCGGCCTGAATCTGCTATTTCTGGGTCTGATCGGCGCGGTGCTGTTTGGATTTGGCCTGTTTATGTTTAACCGTCGCCAGGATATCTAAGGGGAAATCATGCGAAAATTATTCTATGTAGCCTTAAATGATCTGCGCGTGAGCTTTGCTGAACGTGGTGTCTGGCTGAATCTGGTGGTCATCCCCTGTGCGCTGATTTTCATCATTGGGTTAGCAAACGGCGGCGCAGGCGGTGACAGAGCCGCAGCAGCACCGCGTTATCGCGTCGATGTGCTGGATAACGACCAGAGCGAATTATCCGCGCAACTGCTGGCTGATCTGCACGCCACCAACGGCAGCCTGATTCTGTGTCCAATGGATAACGATGCCGATGATATCTGTCAGTTGGGCGAGGACGCACTCACCGAAGAACGCGCCTCGACCCGTGTGCAGGATGGCGAAACCTCCGCGACACTGACGATTCCGGCGGGATTAGCAGCAAGTGCGCTGGCGGGTGAACCAGTGAACATCGTCTATCGCTCCGATGAGCAGATCGGCCAACCGAGCGCGATTCTGCAATCGGTGCAGGCCGCTGTCGGACGCATCGCCAGTTCATCTATTGCGGCGCGGGTGGCGGTGGATGTCTATGAAAATTCCGGCCTGGAAACGACTTTCGCCGATGCCGCTGACCGCGCCGATTTCGAGCAGGCGGTGTATGAACGCGCCCAGGCGATCTGGGCGGGATTGCCGGAAAGCGTGAATTATACGCAGAGCATCCCCCCGCAAAGCGAAGGTGGGCAAACATCCGGTTTTCAGCAGTCGGTGCCGGGAATGGGCAGCATGTATGTGATGTTTACCGTGCTGGCCGGGGCGTTTATCCTGCTGCGTGAGCGCAAGGACTGGACGCTGCAACGCCTGATTATGATGCCGGTCAGCCGTGGTGAGATTATCGGCGGCAAGATGCTGGCGCGCTTTGTCATGGGCATGATTCAGTTTACGGTAGCCTTCGCGTTTGGGGCGCTGGTGCTGGGAGCCAATTTTGGCGACAACTTAATCGGGCTGGTGCTGGTGATGATGGCCTTTACCGCCTGCATTGCCGCGCTGGCTTATCTGCTGGCGACATTTGTCGAGACGGAGACGCAGGCCAGCAGCCTGATCACGCTGATGGCACTGACGCTGGCACCGCTGGGGGGCGCGTGGTGGCCGCTGGAGATCGTGCCGGACTGGATGCGGACGGTGGGGCATCTCTCGCCGGTCGCCTGGGCGATGGATGGCTTCAGCACGCTGATCTATCGCAATGGCGGCCTGACCGATGTGCTGCTACCCATAGCCGTTCTGACCATCGCCGCAGTGATTCTGTTCGCGCTGGCGACGAGTCGCTTCCGGTATGAGTAGAGCTTTTCAAGGGGTGCAGTCATGCGCCCCTGTTTATCCCGGCGGGGTGACGGTGAGTTGGGCTTCTAACTCACGGACGCGCTCTATAATATTTGGCGGTGCGCTATCGCCTATAAGTTCGATGTATCGACGATAATTTGTCAATGATTCCTCGAAACGCTCCAGTGCATAGTAGGCACTTCCAAGTCCCCAATAAGCGTTAGTATAAGTGGGGTCCAGGGCAATAACCTCATTAAATTCCGTAATTGCTGTCTCTGGATCATAGGCGGTATGGAAATGACCGAGCGCATAATGAGTTTCAATATTAACCCCAACCAGCTCAAGATAACGCTCATAATGAGAGAAGGATTCTTCATAACGCGCCATGTCACCGGAGATTGAGCCCATTCCCCAGTAAATAAATGCATAGGCTTTATCAATTTTGATGGCCCGATCATGATCAAAAATTGCTAAGTCAATTTGACCCCGCGCAGACCACGCATCACCCCGATTAAAGTAAGCTTCCGCATATTCGGGGTTTATTTCAATCGCCTGGTTATAAGACTCAAGTGCCGCTTCAAAATCACCAAGTTGATAGTAAGCCACTGCCCGATTGTTGTAGGTCATAAAATCGCCCGGCTGAAGCTCAAGTATACGATCATAATCCGAAATCGCGGCTTCAAATTCGCCCATACGATGCAGGGTATATGCCCGAGCCGTATAGCCGAGTAGCATGTCAGAACTGAGTTCCAAAGTGCGCGTGTAATCTTCGATTGCCCCAATGCGATTCTGTTGGGCCTCACGTGCATTACCACGATAAAAATACAATATGCTGGCATTCAGTTCCACCAATTTTAAGGGGTTCAAATGTCCCTCAGCCAACGAATAGTTATCTTCTGCTGCTGAAAAATTTCTACTCAGGTACGACAATTGACCGAAGGTGAAATCTGCTAAATAATCAAAATCCATCTCGTCTGACACGAACATTTCCATACTACGAACACGAGGGTACCGCATTCTGAAATCAGCGGATAAACGATAAGATGAAACACTACCTAATCGAGGATCGAAAAGATAACGGACAACAATATTCTCTGGTGTGATAAATCCATAAATCAGGATTTTAGCCTGATATAAATCACTGACTCGCTGGGCCTCAGTTTCATTGGTGATAGAGTGTAGGATTTGAACAAGCCTTATATCACCAAATCTTTCCACAGCCTGCTGAAAAATTGCTGATACCTCTGTGTTATATTCGATGCCAGATGCAGACGTAAAGGGAGCAATAACAATTACAATTTCCTTTCCAACTGCTGGCCTGCCCGCCATAGGGGTTGGCATTGTGGTAGATGTAGAGGTGGGTGTTAAATTAACAAACGGCGAAGAGGTTGAGAAAACAGGTATGATCAATGATGAGTCAGGTGTTGGACTCCCCTGTTGTGCAAGTGAATTCGGAGATATAACGGCAAATGGGACAGTCAGCGGATAATCCACTAGTGCCGATAACAGCAGTACGCCCAAGCCCATCACACTAAAACCCATTTTCAGAAAAATGCCGCCAAGCTGTTTATGATCGTTCAAAACGCGTTTCCTCACACCTGATTTCATTTTCCATTATAAACAGGCTGACCTTTCAGCGGCGTTAATCTTCTTGTCGCCTGTGCTAAGGTTGGCTGTTTATCCCGGCGGCGTGGCGTTGAGTTAGGCTTCTAACTCGCGCACTCGGTCGATCATCCAGTCAGGTGCGTTACTCTCGCCAACTAATTCAATGTAACGTTGGTAATTCGTTAACGCTTCTTCAAAACGCTCCAGTTCATAGTAGGCAATTCCAAGTCCCCAATAGGCTTGGACAATTTGCGGGTTAAGCGCCAACGCCTGATCGTAATCTGCAATCGCCCCTACTAAATCCCCCCGGGTATAACGAGCATTCCCACGGCTGTTGTAGGCTACGGCATCTTCCGGATTGATCGACAAGGCAGCGGTGTAGGCTTCAATTGCATTCTCAAAATCACCCTCCGCCCTGTAACCATCCCCCAAATCCCGAAACTCCTCACCGTCCTCTGTCTGCACGGTCGGCGTTGAAGCCTGGGCGGATACAGTCAGCGGATAATCCACTACAGCCGACAGCAGTGCACCAAATCCGATCACGCCAAAACTTATTTTCAGCAAAACGCGGTTACCCTTATGATGTTTCAAAACACGTGTCCTCACACCTTATTTCACTTTTCATTATAAACAGGCTGACCTTTCAGCGGCGTTAATCTTCTATTCTTGCCGCCTCCCCTACCCATTGACGGCGTGACCGATTATCATCATGGGCATGATTGCGACGATGTTCACACTCGCCCGTAAAACCTTCCGGTTGGCTCGGCGCGCCGGGGGTTATTTTCTAGTGCTGCTGCTCATGCTCTATGGGCTGCAATACTCCACCTATCCCATCGGCCAGCAGCGCAGCGCCATCGCTTTTCTGGTGCGCGACTCGCAGTTCGATTACGTCACCTGGGAATTGCAGGCACTCGCCAGCAAAACGCAGCAAACGCTGTACGGCCTGCATCCGTTTATGAGCGAGGCCGACCGCAGCCAGCAAGTGCGCGACTACATGACCGATCTCGCCACGGCACAACGGCTGGAATCCGAGGTCAACGCCATTTTCACCGATCCGGACGTGAGCGACCCGCTGACGGAATCCAGCGCACTGCGTCAGGAGCGCGATGCGCTGCGTGCGGATTTAGGGACTCGTCAGCCGCTGGTCGAGGCCATTATCGAGGGACAGGTCGCCACAGTGCTGCTAGATGAGGGATTCGGCACACTCGGTCAACTGCTGCCGCCGATCTCGATGCGCTTCACACAGGTGCCCAATCTGCTGATCGTCTCACCGCGTGATAACATTCGCTTCGACATTTCGCTGAACATCAATCCGCTGCCGGTGGATGAGATCGCCGCGCTGGAAAATCGCATCGACGAGCAGGAAGATGTCTCATCGCTGATCGTGCCGCTGGGGGGCATCGCCCTCTACCCGGCCATGATTATCGAAACCACGTCGATTTCACGCGCGGTCGAGGTGTTTGCCCATGAATGGCTGCATCATTATCTGTTTGGTTTTCCGCTGGGGCTCAGTTATGACTTCGCCGGTCAGGCGCGGATTATCAACGAAACCACCGCCAACCTGTTCGGGCGCGAGATCGCCCCGCTGGTGCTGGCGCGTTATTATCCGGAACTGGTCACGAGTCTGCCTCAAAATCGCTTTTACGCGCGGGATTCTGCGCCTGTGCCGGTGATTTTCTCCCCCTCTCTGTTGACGGAGAGGAGGTTGGGGGGAGAGGTCACAGCACTCCCGCAAACCGACCCGTTCGAATTCGGCAAAGAGTTGGATACCACCCGCCGCCGCGTCGATGAACTGCTGGCCGCGGGTGAGGTCGAGCAAGCCGAGGCGTATATGGAAGAACGGCGGGCGCTGTTCGTCACCAATGGCTATCTGCTGCGCAAGCTGAATCAGGCCTATTTCGCCTTTTACGGCGGTTATCAGTCGGGCGCACCGGGCGCGGGCGGCTCCGACCCAACCGGCCCCGCTGTGCAGGCCATCCGTGATGCCAGCCCATCCGTCCATGACTGGATTGTCACCATGCGCGGCATCACCACGCGTGACGATCTGTTGGCCGCGCGGGATGCTGCATTAGCTGAAGAAGGCTAAACGGCTTTTCAGGCAAGTTCATTGTCTGAATATGAAGTCATCGACTAAATTCATGATGTCTCAATCGTCATATTATTTGCAGATTGTTTATAATACATTCATAAGGTCGGGTAAACTCACACATCATCCGTTTCAGCTCGTTCAGGCAGAGGTCAGAAAGCATCCACTTTGGACACTCAGAATCCGCAGCAGCTTCCTAACTGTAGTTACCAGTACCACAATAACGGCATCCATGAATATGTTCTTCGGGACGGTTCACGTGCGGCCTTTGATGATTTCGCCACGCTGATGGCGCAGGTCGAAGCCACGGATACTAACCAGGGCGTGCTCACCCAATTGCTGGATATGCGGCAGGGCACGCCACCACTGACCTACGCCTATAATATGATGCGCCAGTATATCGAACAGTTAGAAGTTCGCCGCACCGTCCGGTTGGCTATTCTGCATGATGCCGCCAGAGATATCGAGCTTGTGAACTCCTTGGTTGACCTGCTGCAAGTCAAAGGCACCGTCCAGTTTTTCACCGACCGTCAGAAGGCAATGGCCTGGTTGCTGGATGTCACGGTTTAAAATATCCAAAACAGATTTTAGTACGGACATGGCATGCCATGTCCGTACTAAATGAATTTCCTTAGAAATGCTAATTTATCGGAATCACCCTTAACTCAAAGGTAAATTCACATGGCTACCTGTAAAGTTATCCATTCCAATGGCAGTTATGAAGGCAAGCAGGGGCACACTTATCAGGAAGGCGTCTCTGCTGAAAGCGTCGGCGCACAGGCGCTGTGCATGATGACGCTGACCATCCCACCCGGTGGCCGCGCCAAAGCGCATTTACACGCCAGTCACGAAACCGCGATTTACGTCATCAGCGGTGAAGGTCAGATGTGGTATGGCGATCAGTTAGCGGAACACTGCATCGTCAAAGCCGGGGAATTTCTGTACATTCCAGCCGGGATGCCGCACTTACCCGCCAACAACAGCGCCACCGAAGTCTGTACAGCGGTCATCGCGCGTACTGACCCTAACGAACAGGAAAGCGTCACGCTGCTGCCAGAACTCGATGCGCTCATTCCCGACTAAAGCAACTTTAAACTGCTGCTCATATCTCAGGGTCAAAGTGGACTGACTCTGTAAACATTAATTCTATTTTTACAAAATCTTGACAAAAACCACTATACAAAAACGGGTTTTTGCCGATAATCAATACATAGGGTATTGTACCTAACCTCGTCTTTTATTTATTCCAACGTGAAGAAAGAACCGATTAATGGACACAGTCCGTATGGACACAATTTTGCACGACTCGCACACAATTACCCCCAATCTCGTGATCGATTTTGACATCATCGACCACACCTATGATCGCTTTCTGGAAGCTTTTCCCGGGGGAGAGGTCTTCTATGCGGTAAAAGCCAACGCCAACATTGATGTTTTGCGGCTGGTCGCCAGCCGGGGTGGTGGTCTTGAAATCGCCTCAGTTGCCGAGCTTGACCGCGCCTTAGATGCCGGTGCGCCAGGCAGCCAGATTATCTGCAGCAATCCCATTAAGAACCCCTTCTTTATCGAGCAGATGTACGTGCATGGCGTGTATGCCATGGTCGTCGACTCGACCTATGAAGTGGAAAAGGTCGCGCAGTATGCACCGGGTAGCCGGATCTATGTGCGACTGGCTGTGGATAACACCGGCAGTGTGCTGCCGCTGGCAGGGAAATTCGGTGTCGATGCGCAGGAAGCATTGGCGCTGTTTGACATGGCACGTGAGCTGGGGCTGGAGCCTATCGGCCTGTCGTTCCATGTGGGGTCACAGTGTTTGTCTGTCCAAAATTGGGCCAACGCGATTCAGGCCTGCGGAGAAATCTGGCAAGAGGCTGAATCACGCGGACATCATTTCCATTTTCTGGATATTGGCGGTGGGTTTCCTGCCGGGCATTATCACAACCCGCTCATCCCCACCGTTGAGGCGGTTGGCGAAGTCGTGATGCAGGCGCTGGCCGACTTTATCACCATGCGTGATGATTTCATGATGGTGCTGGAGCCGGGTCGTGGTATGGTGGGCGAAAGTGGTCGCCTGCTGGTGAGCGTGGTTGGCAAGGCCAAACGCGGCGCGGATACATGGCTGTATCTGGATGCTGGCGTGTTCAACGGTCTGATGGAAACTTATGAAGGTTTCCCGCCGATTGTGCATCTCATCAGCCCAGATGCCGATGATCGTCCCGTGATGCCGTTTACGCTGGCAGGGCCAAGCTGCGATAGCTGCGATGTGATCGCCCGCAATATCGACATGCCCGAAGTACATATCGGTGACCGGCTGGTCTTCTACGATGCCGGTGCTTACACCAACGAATACGCCGTGCCTTTTAACGGCTTCCCCATCCCGATTGTCACCGCCCTGCGCACGGAGCGCTCCGCCGAACTGGCGTAAAGATCGA
Source organism: Aggregatilineales bacterium (assembly GCA_038258185.1). Classification (GTDB taxonomy): domain Bacteria; phylum Chloroflexota; class Anaerolineae; order Aggregatilineales; family Phototrophicaceae; genus JAIOHN01. Next base: position 17,207 of record JBBSQD010000060.1, read on the forward strand.
ACTTCCAAATCCCTCTTTTGAGCACGACTCAGAAGGGGGATTTTTTATTCTCGTAAAAATCCCAAAAATGAGATCATCCATTATGGCCGAACGTCTCAAAATACGACTGCGCGCCGTATTGATCGCGGTGATAGGATTAGTTTCGGTCTTTTTGATTTATGGTTTCTGGCCGGTTGCCGATGCTGTGCCCTTGCCGCCGGGAACAAAGTTGGCGGTCTGGATGGGTGTGACATGGTCGATGGACGCGCACAGTGATGCGGACATTATCCAACTGGCCGCAGACTTACAGCAGCAACAGGTTGATTATGCTTATGTCTACACCACCTATCTGAAAGCAGATGATACATTTAACGCCACCTATGATCATGCGGCAGCTTTCACCCAACGACTGAAAGCCGCTGCGCCCGATATCACGCTATTTGCCTGGGTTGGTGTACCGATTACAATCCAGCAGGCAGACGGTACACAAATCGCCAATCGGCTGACCCGTGTAGCCACCCGCCAGCAAATCGCGGATTTTGCGGCATACAGTGTCACTGAACTGGGTTTTGACGGCTTTCACCTGAATGCCGAACTCATCCCAAATGAAGATATGGCATTTCTGCAAACATTGACGACCATCCGAAAAGCCTTACCCATTGGCGTGCCATTCTCAACGACTGCCCATGCCCTCCGTCTGGAAACTCCCGTCACCCTCATTCCCTATCCACAGGTTGCCCACCACTGGACATCAGCCTATTTACAACAGGTCGCAGCCTACACCGACCAGATTGCGCTGATGGTTTACGACTCAGGTTTGATTTTCCCGCGTGATTACCGCTCCTGGGTCGCTTATCAGACCCGAAGCGCTGCCAAAGCCCTGACAGGCACAAACAGCGAATTGCTGATCGGTCTGCCAGTCAGCGAAGAATGGACTCCGAGTCATCAGACGCAGGCTGAGACATTCGGCGCGGCACTGGTCGGTTTCAGCAGCGAATATTCGCAGAGCATCGCCGGGTTCGCGTTGTATCCCTACTGGGAAATTAACGCGGATAAATGGCGAGTGATTCAGGCAGTCAGGCGGTAGCCTTGCTATAGAATATTTTTGCTAAATCACATACAATAATCCTGTGCAAACCACACGTCATCAGGAGAAAATATGACCACTTACGGGATTAAACTGGTATGGGCAGGCTGGGACAATGACCCCACCATCGGCTTCAGTGACCGCGCATCCAAGCGCTGGGCGGAGCACCTGCCCCCTGGAACGCGCATGCTGCTCTATGAAACGATGAGCAAGCCCAAAGGCAGCAAGGCCAAAGGCACCAAATCAATCATGGCCGAGGTGGAAATCAGCGGCACATTTGAGGATGGCGCGGCGATCCGTGCTGCTGACGAGGAACACGACGCGGTGATTCCGGTCAAGGTGATCCGCAGCCGCGCCGAGTCTCCGGTTCCGTTGGAGCGTATCCGCGAGATTCTGGGTGATGATAAATATCCGCGCATGGGCGAATCGTGGCGACCCCTCAGTGAGGAAGAGTATCAGGCCTTTATCGCTGAGCTGGCGTAATTCCACCGATTAAAATTGACGGAAATTTGTGTAAAGGCGCAAGCATATAACTTTGTGAGCTTCGCGCCTTTGTGGTTTAATTCTCTGACAAATTATCAACCAAATATCTAATAAAATGATTAGCCAACAAACGATTCTTGAGCGTATCAAGGCCTATTTAAACCATGAAATCGGGCTGGCAGAACTGGTGAATTGGGCAGAAAGCAGCCTCATTGAGCCAGAATTCAGCGAAAATGCGGATGTCGATTTGCTCATGGACATTCTGATGTATCTGGGGGCGGCAGATTCGCGTGGATTCCCGCTGACGTGGGAAATTTTATCTGACTTTATGGAAAAACTCGGCGGTCAGGTACAGGTGATTGTCAGAACAGCTTGAGCTTTAACCTAATGTCCGGTTCAGCCACGTCAGCACCAGATCGGCCACATCGGCGCGGTTAGCCAGAATCGCCGTGCCGCGTCCGGCCTGCTCCAGTGGTTGCAGCAGCTTATCCCCGCTGAGGCCATTAATCACTGTTTCGGCCACGCTAAAAGACTCGACATCTTCCTGACTGGCAATCGCCATCATCGGCACGGTGCTTAGAAGCGGCGTGGCACCCCGCGCGGCGGTTTCATCCAGCGGACTGAGCAATACGAGCGTGGTACATAACTGCGTCTCGGCACAGCCCAGCAGCGCGATGTCCGCTCCCTGTGAGGCACCAATTACCGCGATGCGCGCCGGGTCAGCGATACCGGTGGTCATCGCTTGCAGAATGGTGTGAATATCGTCCACACTCCCCTCAGGGCGCAGTTCCATCACCAGCACGGTATAACCCGCCTCATGAATGCGCGCGGGGAAATTACCCCATGACAGGCGATCGGTCGCCAGCAGCAGCACACCCGGTTCACGCTCACCGCCGGTGCGTTGCAGCAGCATCCCATTGAGCAATGTGCCATCCTCAGACGTGATATCCACGCCCTGACCGTCAGCCGAGGCCGTGCCCACGGGCAGCGGCGGCAGCGCCCCACCATCGCGATTAGGCAGCGCAGCAGCGGTCGGGTCATTCTGGCCGGGACCAGTAAGCACATCGGGAGGTGCTTCAGTAGGGGGGCCATTCGCAAAAAATGGCTCCGTCGGTTCCAGCGTCGGCGCGGTAAACTGGCGCGTCGGGGTCGGCGTGGGCGGCTCCGCGACATCACAGGCCGCCAAAGCGATCAGCGCGAGCAGGCCAATGAACAACAGCCATTTTGTATTTACCCGTAAGTTTCTATGGTAGGGACACGGCATGCCGTGTCCGTACAAAGATTGCAAATTTTCAGACAGATTACTGATATGAAGATAACACAAGATATTCATGAGTGGGTTGGTCAGGCAGGCTGCGCAAAAACGATCATGCGCTCACAGCCATTTTCAAACGGCATCAGGTCAGCATCACCGTAGACGGCATCCATCACAAAGCCAGTCTGCTGCAACAACAGCGTGATTTCGGCCAGGAAGAAATGGCGGAAAATCACCGGGGCGACTGTCCGCTGCACCAGGCCATCCTCGTTGATCTCGTCGTAGACCCAGGTCACTTCAATCAACTGCTGCGCCCGATCCAGCACACTGACCGCCTGCTGCATCACCATATGACCGCTGTCCGGGTCGATAAAGGTGCGTTCCAGCGATAAGCCGTTGGTATCCTGCGTGGCGAAAACTTCACCCGCGTTGGGCAGATCAATCACCAGCAGGCCATCATCTTCCAGCAGGTCGCGCAGGCGTTTGAGCAGCTTCACCTGTTCGTCCAGTGTGTGAAAATGCATCAGGCTGTTATACGACAGCAGCACCAGCTTATAACGTTCGCTAAATTCATAAGTCAGCACGTCGCCGTGAAACAGCATCAGCTTGTCGCGGCTTTGCGGGAACATATCCAGCTTGATTTTGGCGCGTTCCAGCATGGCAAATTCGCTCTCGATACCGTGGACGGTATAGCCTTCCTGCGTCAGATGAAACAGAACCCGACCAGTGCCGCAGCCAATATCCAGAATGGGGCCGCCGTATTCCTCGGCCAGTTCGCTGTACATCACCAGATCATCGGTCTTGTCCGTGTTTTCCGCGTCATAGTAACGGGCAATTGTGGCGTAAAATCCCGACATATTATTGTTTCCGACTCCTTAAAAAATTCTCCACAGCCTGCAGGTGCGGCTCGGCAGCCCACAGTGCCGGGAATAAATCGTGTTCAGTTTGCAGCGCGGCTTCATAAGATTGGCGCGTCCCGGCCTGCAACAGCTTTTTGATCGCCCGCACCACATCCGGCGAAGATTCCGCAATATGTCGCGCAAAATTCAGCGCGTGTTCCAGCGCAGTCCCGGCCTCGACCACATCATTGACCAGACCTAACGCGGTCAGTTCATGGACGTGCATTGCCCGTCCACGGAGCAAAATCTCCATGGCGCGACTGTATCCGACCAGCCGCAATAAACGCTGACCTGCTCCCCAACCGGGAATCAGGCCGAGCTTGATGTGTACCAGACCGAGCCGCGCTTTATCATCGACAATACGCAGATCACAGGCGAGGGCGATCTCGCTGCCGCCGCCCAGTGCATAGCCGTTAATCGCCGCGATGACCGGAACCGGCAACTGCTCTAATGCCAGCAGCGCATCACCCATCAGACGGCTCATGGCTTCGCCTTCTTCGGCAGAGGGATAGTGACTCAATTCGTGCAGGTCACCACCGCTGCAAAACGCCTGATCACCCGCGCCGGTTAAAACTACGGCGCGGATGTCGGCCAGGCCAGACAGCCGCTGTATTGTATCAGCAAAGCAGCGCATCGTGTCCATATCGAGGGCGTTAAGCGCGGCGGGTCGGTTAAATGTCAGGACAGCAATGCCGTCCGTTTGGGTGTCCAATAATAGTTTTTCGCTCATAAATGAGCAGTTTACCGCGTTCAACTCAATTTCTAAAGGATTTGCTAAACCATCAGCGGTTTGCTAAAATGCCGCGCGCTTTTAGTAGGGCAGTTTTACGTTAAAGTCAGATTATTTTTTTGTAACTACTATAAGCAAAATCTTCACCTCCATCACGCAAACAAGAACGTTTAATGGAAGAGGTTCACCTGATGCGACATATGTTTTTGAAGGTATTTTTAGCAGGACTGTTACTGGTCTTTTCGAGTGTGGTCAGCGCCCAATCCAGCGATCTGCTCACCAGCCTGAGCGGCAGAAGTAATGTCCGCAGCGGCCCCGGTGTCGATTGGGCTATAGTCGGGACTTATGATGCGGGCACGCCCATCCGGCTGGATGGTCAGGCATTTGAAGGCAGTTGGGTACGCGGCATTCTGCCGGATGGCAATGTCGGCTGGGTCATCAACAGCGCCGTGGTCGCCTCTATCGACCAGACCGGTGGTCTGCGTGGCATCTGGGTGGATGAGCCATTTTCACTCTCAGCCCCCGCTGGCGGCGCACCGGCACCGCAACAGGCGGCACCCGCAGCACAGGCTCAACCCAACCAACCACAGACCCAACCACCTGCGGCATCATCCGCACCTTCCGGCAGTGTCGAAACCGGCATTTCCGCCACATTAAAGCTACGCAATACGCCGTCCTCGTCGGGCGGCATGGTGCGTGAAGTGGACTTCAGCGAACGGGTTGTCGTCGATGGTCGCAATGATGCGGGTGATTGGGTACGCGCCACCTTACCGGATGGCGCTCGTGGCTGGCTGTTTGCCGCGTATGTCTACCTGACCGAAGAACGTATCATGGAATTACCCGTGGTTCAGGGTGGCGCGACTGCCCCCGCAGCGCCAGCCGCCGCTGAACCAAGCGCCCCGGTGGAATCCGCTGCGGCACCCGCTGGCCCACCCATTGCCAGCAGCGCCTCGCTGAGTGGCTTTAACCTGGGCGGACACGTCGCCAGTTTAAGCGCCAACACCGTCAGCGCCATGCGCACCTCCGGCATGACCTGGGTCAAGAAGCAGTTACGTTATAACGGCCAGGACCCCAGCGCCGCTGCGGGGATGATTAACGAAGCCCATGCCAATGGCTTCCGCATTTTGCTGGGCATCGTCGGCGACCCCGGCAGCGTCAATGAAGCCGGATATTTCGAGCGTTTCGCCGGCTTTTTAGGCGGGGTGGCCGCGTTGCAGGCCGACGCGATTGAAGTCTGGAACGAGCCGAATATCGACCGCGAGTGGGCAGCCGGCAGCATCAGTCCATCCCGCTATACCGAAATGCTGCGTTTTTCCTACAACGCGATTAAAGGCGCGAACCCCAGCACCATTGTCATTAGTGGCGCACCGGCACCGACAGGCTATTTCGGTGGTTGTGGCGGCGGTGGCTGTGATGATGACGCTTTTGTGCGCGGCATGGCCGCAGCCGGGGCCGCCCGCTATATGGATTGCATCGGCGCACACTATAACGAGGGGATTGTCCCACCGGGGCAGACCAGTGGTGATCCGCGTGGCAACAGCAGCCATTACAGCCGCTACTTCTGGGGCATGGTCAACACCTATAACAGTGCTTTCGGCGGTGCCCGACCCATCTGCTTTACGGAGCTGGGCTACCTCACGCCAGAAGGTTATCCGCCGCTGCCCGGTGGTTTCGCCTGGGCGGAAAATGTCAGTGTCGGCCAGCAGGCGCAATGGCTGGCACAGGCGGCGCAACTGGCGGCAGGCAGTGGACGCGTCCGGCTGATGATCGTCTGGAATGTCGATTTTACCAATTACGGCAGCGATCCTATGGCCGGTTATGCCATGATCCGCGCGGACGGATCCTGCCCGGCATGCAGCGCTCTGGCGGGTCGTTAAGCCCTGAAAGCAGCAAAACAGGGCATATGCGCCTGGGGTACGATGTCCCTACGCCCTCAGAATACGCAACTTCACAGCAGGCAAGCGCACGGGGTATAATGATTGTTTCTTACCCCGTGCCTGATCTTGCGGGATAAAGAATGTACTGTAACGTTGGAAGTTCCTTAAGGAAAGTAGATGTCCGAAATTCGTGAAGCGAACCAGACCCCTCCACCGCAGCCACCGGTCACCCAATCACCAGTTGAGGGTGGCGGGTGTGGCTGCTGGATACCGGCACTGATTACAGGTTTTGTCGTATTTGTTTTAATTGTTGTTGGATTGTTTCTGCCGCCGGTTGATCTGTGGAATCGTCTCTTTGGCACACAATATGCGGTCTTAAATGCCGAGGCTAATGCCGTGGCAGATAACGGCCTGACTTTGATCGTTGACCCGTCAGACGTTGGCACCAACTTCGGCGTCTCGCTGGACTCAGTCCCGGCAGATCGCTTTCTGTCTGGCTCGGTCACGGCTGACTGGGCGAATGCTGCCCTGGCCGCAGCCCCGGCTCAACTGGCGCTGCAAAGCCCGGTCTATAACATTGAAACCAGCGGCAGAGCCCCGCAAATGGTCACGCTGGATATGAACATCCCCGCTCAGGCAGGCAGCCCGGATTTACTCTCGGTCTATGCCTGGGACGCTGACCAGAACGAATGGCGCTTTGTGCCATCCAGCCGCACCAGCAGCGGCATGATTACCGCGACCGTCAGCAAGGTACCGCAGCATGTGGCGCTGTTCCAGGTCGCCCCACCGCAGCAGCCCATTGTGCTGGCATCCGTCAGTGTGATCGAAACGCTGACGCCCGAAGTTGGCGAACTGGCGACGATTATCGCCCCGGCAGGTCTGCAACCTACGATGCAAGGCACACTCACCGGCAGTCTGGCCGCCGGTTTTGATCTGAACAGCGGTTATATTGTCGCGCCACTGGTGCGCAATTTTGTTGACCCACGCGCGATTGACCCTGAAACGGTCACCGCCATTATCAGCAATCGCAGCCTGCGCGGCCAGCACATCGCGCAGATTATCTCGTTTGCCAGCACCGGCTTCGGCGGAGTCATCATTGATTACCGCGATTTGCCTGTAGACCAGCGCGCGAATTTCTCCACCTTTATCCGCGAGCTTGGTGTGGAAATGGATAAAGTCGGCCTGTTGTTAGGGGTCGTCGTACCCGCTGCGGAGAATGTCGCGGGGGCGTGGGAAACCGGCGCCTATGACTGGCAGCAACTGGGTCAGGCGGCGGATATCGTGCAGATTAACCTGCCGAATAACCCGATGACGTTTACCCCCGGCGAAAATCAACTGGTAGAAGCCATGCTGCGCTGGACAGTCGGCCAGGTTGACCGCACCAAAGTGCTGGTCGGGCTGAGTGCGCAGTCTGTGCGCGAAACCGCCGGTAACTTTGCGTCAGTCGGTTTTGCCGAAGCACTCGCCGGTCTGGGCGATGTCCAGCTGGAAGCGGAAACCACCGAAGGCGGCACCGTCCTCCCCGGCTCAGAAATCCGCGCCGCGCTGGATGGCCTGAATGCCGTGGCTGGCCGTGAAGACCCGATCCTGACTTCGTATGTGGAATATCGCAATGAAGACGACGAACCCGTTTCGCGGATGTGGCTGACCACCGGGGAAGCGCTGCGCTTCCGTATGGATCGCACCCTGCCGTTTGCCTTGGGTGGGGTCGCTTTTGAAGACCTGATGGAAACCGATCTGGCGGGGGATGTCGCCAATACCATTCTGAATTACAAATTGCAGTTACCCGCCGTGCCCAGCGATCGTGAACTGGCTTTGCGCTGGCGCATCGAAAGTGCGGCAGGCGTGGTCAGCGAAACGACGACCAGCCTGAATGATAATCTGGTGGTGACGTTGCAAGCGCCCGATGGCAATTACGCGGTCAATGTTGTCATAGTTGACGGTGACGAAGAAATCCCGCGCAGCGGCGCCGCCGTTGCCCTCTTCGCGCCCACGGCCACCCCCACTCCGCTGCCCACCGCCACGCCGACGCAAACCCCGACGCAAACCCCGGTGCCGGTGGTTCAGGCTCCGGTTGCTCAGGCCCCGGTCGGGCCAGCCGTAGCCCCCGGCTCTGGCAGTATCGTCGGTGGCTTTGAGTATGGCGGCCACGTCACCAGCACATCCAGCGCGCGCGCA